>NZ_JBHWZY010000286.1:0-7584 GCF_042727815.1 Nocardia sp. NPDC060220 | reverse complement strand
GCTGTTCGAGCAGATCATCCACCCCCTGGAAGCGCTGCCGTGTCCGGTGGTGTTCGCCGCGCACGGGCTGACCCTGACCGCCGCCTTCGAGATCTCGCTGGCCTGCGACATCATCCTGGCCGCGCCGAAGGCGAAGTTCGGGCTGGTGGAGACCGTGGTGGGGCTCACGCCGTCGATGGGCGGGCCGCAGCGGCTCGCCGAGCGGGCGGGTTCGGGCCGCGCCCGCGAGTTCGTGATGACCGGCGACCTCTACCCTGCCGCGACGATGGCCGAGTGGGGCGTGGTCAACGCGGTCCACGAGGACCTGGAGACCGAGGCTCGCGCGCTGGTCACCCGTCTCGCCGACGGCCCGACACGCGCGCACGCGGCGACCAAGCAGATCATCGAGGCGTGGCGTTCCGGCGGTGTGGCACACGCTGATTCGGTGACGCCGGAGGTCTCGGGCGAGCTGTTCGCCACCGCGGACCTGCGCGGCGCGGTCCGCAGCTTTCTCGATATCGGACCGGGTAAGGCGACCTATCGCGGCGAATGAGCGCGCCGACTGCCTGACAGCGATGTGATCCACGTCATATAGTCACAGGTGCGGCTGTATCGACGTACGGAGGTCCGGATGGGTCATGGCGAGCACGAACCGGGCGCGGCCGTCTTCGAGTTCCCCGCCACCAGTGCGGCAACGCAGCTGCGGCGGGGCTCCGACGGCGTGCTGCGCTACGGCGACCTCAGCCCGGCCCTCACCGAACTGCTGGACCTGCGCGTGCACTCGTTCACGAATCGGGAGGCGGTCGTCGAGGTCGGCGGGCCGCGGCTGACCTACCGCGAACTCTGGCACAGCGCCTCGCGGATCGCGGGCGGCCTGCAGGGTCACGGCATCGGCTACGGCGATCGGGTCGCGGTGCACATGCCGACCAGCGCGCGCTGGGTGCAGGCGTTTCTCGGCGCGTTGCTCTCGGGTGCGGTGCCGGTGCTGGTGCCCGACGCCCTGCCCGCCGCGATCGCCGACCGCGTGATCGCCGACAGCAGAGCCGATTTCGTCCTCGGCCCCGACGGCCCGCTGCCCGACAGCACCGCCTACATCGATGACGGTGCGGCCCTGGATGATCCAGCGCTGCTCTGCTACACCGGCACCCGTCGGTCCATGCCCGCGGGTGTGGAGCTGTCCAACGAGAACCTGCTGTCGGCGGTGTCGTCGGTGGTCGGCGCGCTCGGGCTGCCCGCCGACGGGTTGCGCAATCTGGTGTTGCTGCCGCTCGCCCATGCCAGCGGGTGCGTGGATCAGCTGCTGCCCACCTTCGCGGTGGGTGGCACGGTCGTGCTCGCGCCGGGTGCGCGCAGTCTCGCCGACGTGCTGGTGCGGGAGCGGATCGACACCGTCTCGGGGACGCCGCGGATCCTCGCCGGGCTGGTACCCGAACTCGTCGCCCGCCGTGCCGGCGCCGGTGTCCGCCGGATCAGCAAGGCCTGTCACCGCTCCGAACGCGCCGCCGCGGCGGCCCCCGCCACCCTCACCGCCGCGCTGCGCGGGCTGTTCCCCGCGGCCAAGCAGTGGTCGGTCTGGGGGGCCACCGAGACCAGCGGAATCGGCCTCGTGGTCGACGACACCGAGCGTGTCGACGCCGGATCGGCCCTCGGATTCGCCTTCGGTGGCACCGAATTGGCCCTGGCCGGCCCGCAGGCAGGCACCGGTCACGGCGAATTGCTGTGTCGCGGACCGAATGTCAGCCGCCGCTACTGGAACAACCCCGACGCCTCGGCCGCCCGATTCAGCGGAAGCTGGTTCCACACGGGCGATTTCGTGAGCATCGATGCCGACGGACTGGTTCGGGTGGACCCGAGCCGTCGCGTCAGCGGACTCTGATCCGGGCGGGTCAGAGCAAGCGCGCCCGCAGGGCATCGCGGAGGTCGCCGGTGAGGCCGACCGTGGTGAGGTAGGTCTCGATGTCGCCGTGGGTCTCGCGGACGCTGGCGTCGGCGGTGCGCAGGTATTCCTCGCGGACGCCGAGCAGGTCGTCGGAGAGCGCGTCGCCGTTGCCGATCTTCGGCTCCAGCAGCCTGCGCAGCGGTTCGACCGCCGCGTTGCTGGCCAGGAAGTCGGTGTACACGTCCTCCTCGGTGACGCCGACCGCGCGTAGCAGCGTGGCCACGGCCCAGCCGGTGCGGTCTTTGCCCGCCGCGCAGTGCACCAGCACCGCGCCGTCGCCACGCACGACCGAGCCGGCCAGCTCGGCGATCGCGGTGTGCGCCTCGGGCAGCGTCGGGAAGGCGCGGTAGACCTCGATCATGTGCGCGAACGCCGAGACGGTCTTCGCCTCGTGCGGCGGCGCCTCTTCCATCCGCGAATCGAACGGCGTCACGTGCAGCCGTACGTCGCCGGGCAGGGTGTCGTGGCCGATGTGGTCGATCTCCACGATGCCGCGCAGATCGTGCACATCGGTGACCCGCAATTCACGCAGGGTGTCGTGCCCCTTGTCGTCGAGACCGCTCAGCTGGGCCGACCGCAGCAGGACGCCGGGGCGAACGGTGGTGCCGTCGGCGGTGCGCAGGCCGCCCACATCGCGGAAATTGAAGGTGCCGCTGAGAGCGAACTGGTCGGCAGGAGGCGAAAGAGTCACCTGACCAGGTTATCGGCGACTCCGTCGCCGCCGCGCCGAGTTCGCGGATCGGTCACCGGATGTGTTGCGTCCGTTCCGGTGGGTGCCACTGTGCCGTCGCACACACCTACGGGCCTGGCCAGGGCCTACTTGTACAATCGACCAGGTGCGCGGATTCCGGCGCGGGGGTGTCGGATATCCAGGAATGCGACAAATTGAGGCCGTATGGTCGGTTTTACAAAAGGTCGCATTCGGATAACAAAACAATCTTTCAGTCTGAAAAGGATGGCTGAACCAGTTCGTGAATCCTGAAAACCTTCTAAGATCGAGCTCGGTGACCACCAAGCTCGCATCGCCGCGGGCAGCGATATTTGTTGCCGAGGAGTCGTCGTTGAGCGCCAGCCGTGAACTAACTGAAATTTCGCTACGGCCCGCCGTATGTGATGCCGTCGAACAAGCCGCCGCCAGTTCGGACGCTACCGGCGTTCGGGCGCTGCGGGTGTTCTTACATGCCGGGCTCAGCACCTACTGGCCGTTGGTGAAGGCCGCGCCAGCCCGGCGAATCGCCGCCTATGAAGCCGCGTTGCAGACCTTGCGTCTGCGGTGGGCGCCCACCGGTGACACCATCGGCGACCCGACCGCCGTCGCGATGTTCCGCGAGATGGACGACGAGGCCGCCGACTTCCTCGGGATGTGCGCGCGCCTGTCCGGCACGCAGTGGCTGGAGCCGGTCGACTCGGTGGCGGGCTACCTCGTCTCGGTGTTCCACGGCGCGGTGCTGCGCTGGCTGGCCGACGGCAACGACGAGACGATCCTCGTGGTGATCGACGACCTGGTCGGCTGCCTGACACTGAAGGCAGTCGAAAGCTGACCCGCAATGCTGGACGACTGACCAAATAGGTGGTTCAGTAGTCGTGTGACACCGACGACATCGCTGCACCATCTGCACGCGGCGACCGCGGAGCTCGACCCGCCGCTGGCCGCCGTCGACCTGACCGCGCTCGACCGCAACGCCGCCGACCTGGTCCGGCGCGCGAACGGCATCGCGGTGCGGGTGGCGAGTAAATCCGTGCGCTGCCGGGCGGTGCTCGAGCGCGTACTCGGCGACGGACTGACCGCCCGCGACGGCTTCGCCGGGATCATGGCGTACTCGCTGCGTGAGGCCATCTGGCTGGTCCGCCTCGGCGCCCGCGACGTGCTGCTCGGGTACCCGGTTCTCGACCGTGCCGCGCTGGCCGAACTGGCCGCCGCCCCGGCCCTGCTCGAGGCGATCACGCTGATGATCGACGATGTCGCCCAGCTCGAACTCACCCGGGCCGCGCTCGGCACCGACCTGGTCCACCCCCGCGTCTGCCTCGACGTCGACGCGGCTTTGCGGATCGGCCCGCTGCACCTGGGTGCCCGGCGCTCGCCCGTGCGCAGCCCCGAGGACGCCGCCGCGCTGGCCGCCGAAGCGCTGCGGCGCGGGTTCGATGTGGTCGGTGTGATGACCTACGAGTCGCAGATCGCCGGACTGCCCGACAGCAACCCCGCGGTGCGCGTGGTGAAACGCCTGTCCGCACTCGAAATCGGGCGCCGGCGTACCCGGGTGGTCGATGCTGTCCGGGCGGTGACGGGCCCGCTGGAGATCGTCAACAGCGGTGGCACCGGTTCGATCGAAGTCTCGATCACCGATCCCGATGTCACCGAGGTGACCGCCGGTTCCGGCCTCTACGTGCCGACCCTGTTCGACCACTACCGCTCGTTCACGCCCCGCCCCGCGCTGTTCTTCGCCACCCCGGTCCTGCGCAAACCCGCACCGACCATCGCGACCGTCTTCGCGGGCGGCTACATCGCGTCGGGCCCCGCGGGTCCGAGCCGCGTCCCGGTCCCCGTGTGGCCCGCGGGGCTGAAGCTGCTCGGCTCCGAAGGCGCGGGCGAGGTCCAGACGCCGCTGGCCGGTGGCGCCGAACTCGAGATCGGTGATCGTGTCTGGTTCCGCCATGCCAAGGCGGGCGAACTGTGCGAACGCTTCGCCGAGCTCCATCTGGTCGACGAGGCGGGCACCCGCACGACGGTTCCCACCTACCGCGGCGAAGGTCAGTGCTTCGGCTGAGGTCGACAGGCGTCTCAGCGCAGGAGCGCGATGACCTCGTCATCGTCGAGCTGGTGAAAGTCGCTGTATGCCATGCCGACTCCACCCAGGTCGGCGGGCGTCCACAGGCAGACGAGCTCGTCACATTCACGCTCGACCCGCCGCGCCGCCTCGGGCGCGGACACCGGCACGGCCACCACCAGCAGATCCGGCCGCTGCGCCCGCGCCACCCGGCACGCGGCCACCATCGTGGCCCCGGTCGCGATCCCGTCATCGACGATCACCACCGTGCGCCGCGCCAGGGGAATCGAGTCGCCGACCCGCAGGATCGCCTGCCGACGGCGTAGTTCGGCCCGCTCGGCCAGTTCCACCTCGTCGAACGCCTCGGCGCTCACCCGGCTGTGGTCGACGACGTCACGGTTGAGGACCAGCAGTCCGCTCTCTCCGAGCGCCCCCATCGCCAGCTCCGGCTGCGATGGCAGCCCCAGCTTGCGGACCAGCAGGACATCGAGTTCCCCGCCGATCGCCGCGCTCACCGCCGCCGCCACCGGCACACCCCCGCGTGGCAACCCGAGCACCAGTGGACGGGTGGTCCGCAGGTGTTCGAGGGCCGTGCCGAGAGCGCGGCCCGCCGCTGCCCGATCCGGGTACACCATCGCCTCGAACGCTACTCCGCTCCGGACGCCTCGGAAATGGTGAACCGTCGCAGCGACAGGCTGGGATTGGCGGTGCGCACCCTGGCCAGATGCGCCGTGTCGACCGTTGCCGAGGCCACGCCCGGTTCATCGCCCAGTTCGGCCAGCACCGTGCCCGCCGGGTCGATGATCATCGACGAACCCGCGCCGCGTGGCGCGCACTGATCGGCCGCGGCCACGTACACCGTGTTCTCGATGGCGCGTGCCCGCAGCAGCGTCGTCCACTGGTCGACCTTGGCCGGTCCCGGAATCCACTGCGCGGGCAGCAGCAACACGTGTGCGCCCGCCGCCGCGACACGCCGACACCCTTCCGGAAATCGCAGATCGAAACAGGTCTGCATGCCGAATACCACACCGTCGACAGCGAAAGTCGCAGGCGCGACGAGCGGCCCCGCTGCCACCACATCCGATTCCAGATGACCGAACGCGTCGTAGAGATGCACCTTGCGATACACCGCGACGCGCGCGCCGTCGGGCCCGTGCGCGACGAGGGTATTACTGATCCGGGTCGCCCCCGGTGATGGCAACTCCACCACACCGGCAACCAGGAATACGCCGAATTCGGCGGCGAGCGCCGCGAGTCCACTGGCGAACGGACCGTCGAGCGGTTGCGCGATCGCCACCACCCGCTCATCGAGCCGAGTCACAGCGAACATCGAGTATTCGGGCGCGAGCACCACGCGCGCACCCGCTGCGGCCGCCGTCCGCACGTGTTCTCGCAGGGTCGACAGATTGTTTTCGGGATCGGTTCCGGGGGCGAATTGGACCACCGCGATCCCTACCGTCACCGGCTGAAGTTCCTGATGTGCTGACCCGTCGCGCAGTTGCATAGGTCTCACCGTATTCACCTGGTGGTTGGGGCAGCTACCGCCAGGCAGTAAACTCGTGGTCAATGAGTACAAATGAGGTCGACAGCGTTCCTGCCGACAACGACAGGAACGACACCGGCCCGACTTTCGCCGATCTCGGGATCGATGACCGCGTGCTGCGGGCCATCGCCGATGTGGGCTACGAGTCGCCGTCCCCGATTCAGGCGGCGACGATTCCCCCGCTGCTCTCCGGCGCCGACGTGGTGGGCCTCGCGCAGACGGGCACCGGCAAAACCGCGGCATTCGCGATCCCGATCCTGATGAACCTGGACACCGCGCAGAAGAAGCCGAGCGCCCTGGTGCTCGCGCCGACTCGTGAGCTCGCGATCCAGGTCGCCGAGGCGTTCGGCAAATACTCCTCGCACATCCCGGGTCTGCACGTGCTGCCGATCTACGGCGGGCAGAGCTACGGCGTGCAGCTGTCGGGTCTGCGCCGTGGCGCGCACGTCGTGGTCGGTACTCCCGGCCGCGTGATCGATCACCTGGAAAAGGGCACGCTCGACCTTTCGCAGCTGCGCTACCTGGTGCTCGACGAGGCCGACGAGATGCTCAAGATGGGCTTCCAGGAAGACGTCGAGCGCATCCTGCGTGACACCCCCAAGGACAAGCAGGTCGCGCTGTTCTCGGCCACCATGCCGGGTGTGATCCGCAAGATCTCCAAGCAGTACCTCAACGATCCGGTCGAGATCACGGTCAAGTCCACGACGCAGACCAGCTCCAACATCACCCAGCGTTATGTGCAGGTGTCGCATCAGCGCAAGCTCGATGCCCTCACTCGCGTGCTCGAGGTCGAAACCTTCGAGGCGATGATCATCTTCGTGCGCACCAAGCAGGCCACCGAAGAGCTGGCCGAGAAGCTGCGCTCGCGTGGTTTCTCCGCCGCCGCGATCAACGGTGACATCGCGCAGAACCAGCGCGAACGCACCATCGGCCAGCTGAAGGCGGGTGGCATCGATATTCTGGTCGCCACCGATGTCGCCGCGCGTGGTCTCGACGTGGACCGCATCTCCCATGTCGTCAACTACGACATCCCGCACGACACCGAGTCCTACGTGCACCGCATCGGCCGCACCGGCCGGGCCGGCCGTTCCGGCGAGGCGCTGCTGTTCGTGGCCCCGCGCGAGCGTCACCTGCTCAAGTCGATCGAGCGGGCCACCAAGAGCGCGCTCACCGAGATGCAGTTGCCGAGCGTCGACGACGTGAACGCCACGCGTGCCTCCAAGTTCGGTGACTCGATCACCGAGAACCTGGCCTCGGACAACATCGCGCTGTTCCGCAAGCTGATCGAGGACTACGAGGCCGAGCACAACACCCCGCTCGCCGACATCGCCGCGGCACTGGCCGTGGGCGGCTACGCC
>NZ_JBHWZY010000285.1:0-7587 GCF_042727815.1 Nocardia sp. NPDC060220 | reverse complement strand
GGACGAGGCGACGCTGGCCTTCACCCGCGAGCGTGAGTTCCAGAAGTTCGACGACCCGTTCGACGGTGACTCCGATTGGGAGATCACGCTGCAGCCTTCGATCGGTGGCAACGCCAGCACCAGCGACGTACCCTCGTTCTGACCGCGGTGGAAGAGCGCAGAACTGTGAACTGTGCCAAGGAATGCCCGGTCCGCCTGCGCGTCGACTAGCCTGCCGGGTGTCCGTTCCCCGAACGAAGGTGATTCATAGTGACTTCCGTAGTCGATGCCCCGCCCATCGATGGCCCTGACACCGCGTCGAAGGTAGGGCACTACTACCGGGTCGAGGGCGTCTACGAGGTCGGTCGCGAGAAGATCCGCGAATACGCGCGCGCCGTCCAGGACTTCCATCCTGCCCACTGGGAGGACGAGGCCGCCGCCGCGCTCGGCTACCCGGGTCTGGTCGCGCCGCTGACGTTCGTCTCCATCCCGGCTATGGCGGCGAACAAATTGTTGTTCGAAACGGTGGTCGTCGGCTACGACATGTTCGTGCAGACCGAGCAGGTCTTCGAACAGCACAAGCCGATCGTGGCCGGTGACCGACTCGTGGTCGATGTCGAGCTGACCTCGGTGCGCACGATCGCGGGCAAGGACCTGATCACTGTCACCAACACCTTCGTCGACGAGCTCGGCGAGACCGTGCACATCATGCACACCACGGTCGTCGGTATCACCGGGGACGACGGCGTGGATCCCGCGATCACCGCCGCGGTGGAGAACATCATGCTGCACGGCGTGAGCATCTACAGCGCCGACAAGAACGCCGTGGTGGAGACCACCCTGCGTCCCGAGGGCGAAGTTGTGCTGTCGGTCGAGGGCGCCGCCCGCGTCCCCAGCACCACGCTGTCGTTCGACGAACTCACCGTCGGCGACGAACTCCCGCTCCGCGACGCCCGCGTCTCGCGCGGTGATCTCGTCAACTACGCCGGCGTCTCCGGCGACGGCAACCCCATCCACTGGGACGAGAAGATCGCCGAGCTGGCGGGCCTGCCCGACATCATCGCCCACGGCATGCTCACCATGGGGCTGGGTGCGGGCTTCCTGTCCACGTGGTCCGGCGACCCCGGCGCCGTCACCCGCTACGGCGTTCGGCTGTCGACCTACACCATCGTCGGCCGGGAGGGCGGCCAGGTCGAGTACACCGGTCGCGTGAAGTCCCTCGACCCGGAGACCCGCAGCGCGGTGATCGCCATCGTCGCCAAGTCCGGCGGTCGCAAGATCTTCGGTCTCGCCACCGCGAACCTGCGCTTTCGCTGACCCCGGCGCGGTGGACCCGACCTCGTAGCCGGGTTCACCGCGGCGCGGCCACGACCTCGGATCGTGGTGTGGCGTCCGGGGTTTCGGACGCCACCGGGTTCACCCGCACCCATGTGCTGTTGACCGCCGACGTGCCGGAGAGCAGGTCGGTGCGGGCCGGGTCGTGCAGCAGGTTGACATTGGCGCCCGGCAGGCCCGCCGCGACCGACCAGCCGACCCCGGGTTCGCGATGGCCCCATCCGTGGGGGATCGCCACCACCCCGGCGCGAATATCGCCACTGATCTCCACCGGAACCACGATCGAACCGACCGGGGATTCGATCGTGGCCGGATCACCGTCGGCGAGACCACGGGCGGCGGCATCGTCGGGATGGATGAGCACGGTGCAGCGGTCGCGGCCCTTCACCATCGACGGGATGTTGTGCAGCCAGGAGTTGTTGCTGCGCAGGTGCCGCCGTCCGATGAGCTGGAGGTCGTAGCCCGGCTCGGCCACCCCGGTCGCGTCGTCGAGGACCGTGCGCACCGCCGCCAGGAAATCCGCGGGTGCCAAGTGTGTCTTGCGATCGCCGGTGCCGATCAGTTCGGGCAGCCGTGGTTGCAGCGGTCCGAGGTCGACACCGCCTGCCGTGTCCCGAATCTTCTTCAGCGTCAACCCGTTCCGTCCACGACGCAGGATTCCGTAGGGGCCCGTCGCGACGGCCGCCGCGGACAGTCGCAAGGGGCTGAACGGTTCGAACGCGGCATTGAGCACCCGTGCGGTGAGCCGCCGTGCCGGCAGCGGGACCATTTCGGTCACCAGCCGTGCCAGGATCTGCCAGTCGTCCAATCCGTCGGCGGGCGGCTCGAACACCCTGGCGTCGTAGCGGGCGTTGTTGCGAACGCTGAAGATCGGGAACAGCAGGCTCAGTTCCTCGCGTTCCAGCGCGGAGACGGGCGGCAGGATGAAGTCGGCGTGCCGGGTCGTCTCGGTGATGTACATGTCGACGGCCACATAGCAACCCAAAGATTCCAGCGCGGCATCGAGCTTGTCCGCCTGCGGAGTCGAGAGCACCGGATTGCCCGCGTAGGTGATCATCGCTTTGATCTGGCCCGGTCCTTCGGTGCGGATCTCCTCGGCGAGGACCGCGACCGGCAGTTCGCTGCGGAACGACTTGTGCGCGCCGGAGCGGTCGGTCCACGCGCCGTGTCCCATGGGCAGGTACTTCGCGTAGCGGGCGGCGTCGACGACGGGGGTCGCGAACATCTGACCGCCCGCGCGATCGAGATTGCCGGTGACCGCGTTGATCGTGTTGACCAGCCAGTGGGTGAGCGTGCCCGTCACCTGCTGGCACACCCCGATTCGCGCGTACAACACTGCCGAGGGTGCCGCCGCGTGGTCGCGGGCCAGCCGTCTGATGGTGTCCGCGTCGACGCCTGCCAGTGGCGCCATGCGTTCCGCGGTGGTGTCGGCGACCAGTGCGGCCAGCTCGTCCCAGCCGGTGCACAGCGCGCGGACCGCCCGTTCGTCGCACAGTTCCTCGGTGATCAGCACATGCAGCATCGCGAGCAGCAGGTACACATCGCCGCCGGGACGGACCGCCACGTGTTCGTCTGCCAGCCGGGCGGTTTCGGTGCGGCGCGGGTCGATCACGACGACGGTGCCGCCCCGGGCGCGGACCGCCTTGATGCGCGATTTGGCGCCGGGCATGGTGGTGATCGATCCGTTGGACACCGCGGGATTGGCGCCGAGCACCACCAGCCGGTCGGTGCGGTCGATATCGGTGATCGGCATGAGAACGTTCGAGCCGAACATCCGCCACGCGACGAACTCCTGCGGGAACTGATCGATCGAGGACGCGGAGAAGAAGTTCCGGGTCAGCAGGACGGCCCGCAGCAGCGCTGCGTACATCACCGAGGAACTGTGCGCGGCCGGGTTGCCGATGTACATCCCGATGGCGCTGGGACCGTGCGCGGACCGCACCGCGCGCAAACGCTGACCGATCTCGCGGAAGGCCTCGTCCCAGCCGACCGGTTCGAAACTGTCGCCGACGCGGCGCATCGGTGTCCGCAGCCGGTCGGGGTCGTGGTGCAGACCGCCCATGGCTGTCGCCTTCGGGCAGATGTAGCCCTTCGACAGCACGTCGTCCGGGTTGCCTTCGACGCGGGTGACCCGCGAATCTTCGACCGTGACCAGAATCCCGCAGTGCGCTTCACACAATGTGCACTGCCGGGCAATCGTCGTGCTGTCCACAGCTTTCCTACCCTCCGCCGAACCGCTCCTGCCACGGTAGCGCGACCGAACGGCTCGGCAGATCCGTCTGTGGTCTGATTTTCGTGCCGATCGACGACCGGGCGTAATATCGTTCGCGATACGAAGAGCCTTCATTTCCGCTCAGGTCAGGAGCAGATTCGATGCGTTCCACCGTTCGTCTCGGCCTCGCGGTCGCCGCCGTCACCGTGGCCGGGATCGCCGGGCATGCCACCGCCGCCGCCCAGCCCAGCTATTACGACCCCGTCATCACGCCGTGCAGTCACCTGTTCCGCACCCCGCTCGAGATGCCACGTCCTGGCACGGACGTGTACTGGAGTCCGTTCGGGACGTCGAACATCGTCTGCTACGACGACGGCACCGGGATGGAGAACTACTACCAGCGCGACCCCTGGGGCCGCTGGCACGACATGAACGAGCTGACTCCCGGTCACTTCTTCTACGTGATCTTCGATTCCTCGGTCCCCGATCAGGCGACCTGGGGCTGAGCGGACCGGAGGACGCGGCCGGCGACATCGTGGTCGCCGACCGCTCGGGGTCACGCCGACACTGCCGCGCCCCCGGATCTTTCGGTCGCCTCCGGAGTGTGGCCGGGCGATTCGATCGGTGGTCCGGCCTGCGCTGGGGTCCGCACGGCGAAGCCGATGAGTCCGGCGAGGACCGCGACCGCGGCGGTCACGTACCAGGCGCGCTGGAAGGCGTCGAGCGTGGCAGCGGGGGTGTCGGGCGTACCGAGCAGCGCGACGAGAAGCGCGACGCCGAGGGCCAGGCCGAGTTGGCGGGCCATGCTCAGGACGCCCGATCCGGTCGCGAAGCGTTGCGGGGGCAGGGTTCCCGCGCCGACGGCGAACGCGGTCGGCAGGGTGAGCCCGACGCCGAGACCGGTCAGCAGCATGCCGCCGAGCAGGCCACCGACATAGTCCGGTGACAGTTCGGCTGCGCGCGCCCACCACAGGAGTCCACCGCCGAAGGCGAGTCCGCCTGCCGCGATCACCGGTCCCGCACCGATTCGCGCGATGAGTTTGCCCGCGGCGATGGCGACGAACGGCACGACCAGGGGGCCGGGCGCGATCGCGAGTCCGGTCTGCAAGGCCGACCACCCCCACACGTTCTGCGCCCAGAGCGTGACCGAGAGCAGCATGCCCGCGAACGCGATCTGGAACACCAGTGAATTCGCACCCGCGAGCACGAAATTCGGGACCCGGAGCAGGGCGGGGTCGACGATCGGGCTGTGATGACGAGCCGAGCTCACGGCGAAGACGACCCCGAGCGCGATCGCGATACCGAACGCGGCGAGGACTCCGGTGGAGGTCCAGCCCCAGTCGGGACCCTGGACGACGGCCAGGATCAGCGACCCGACCGCCCCGATCAGCGCGCCCGCACCCAGCAGATCGGGCAGCGGGCCGCCCGCGGCGGGCGGGCACGGCAGCTTACGGACACCGATCGCGAACGCCGCCAACCCGATCGGCACGTTCACGAGAAACACCCAGCGCCAATCGATTTCGACCAGCAAGCCGCCGAGCACCGGGCCCAGCGCGGCGCCGAGACCACCGAACGCGACCCACAGCCGCACCGCACCCGCGCGCCGCTGCGGCGGTGTCGCGGCGAGTACCAGTGCGAGGGAGGACGGGGTGAGCAGGGCGCATCCCACCGCCTGCAGAACACGGAAAGCGATGAGCGACTCCACGTTCCAGGCCGCCGAGCACAGTGCCGACCCGATCACGAAGATAGCCAGGCCGGTGAGAAAGGTGGCGCGGTTGCCGCCGCGGTCGCCGAGGCGACCGGCCGGAACGAGCAGGGCGGCGAAGACGATGGCGTAGAGGTTGAGCACCCAGGACAGTTCGGTCAGGCCGGCGCCGAAGTCGTCTGCCATGGCGGGCATGGCGACATTGACGATGAACAGGTCCAGGCTCGACAACAGCACGCCGATGGAGACGATGGCGAGCACCAACCGGGGATTGGTCTCCCGGAGTGGGGTAGTGGATGGCATGTTCCAGCTCTCGTTCAGCCGAGGACGCGGCGGGTTTGACGGGCGGTGGCGAGCAGTACGCCGTCGCCGTCCCAGATATCGGTGTCGTCGACCGACCAGCCGTCACCGGAACTGACGTTCGCGGCGCGGACCAGCACGGGCGTGTCGCCGAGGTGGGTGAGATCGGCGTGCAGTTGCAGCGACAGGGTGACGGTCGGGACGGCGACCGGCGCGGTGAGCAGCGGGAACAGTCCCGGTGGCAGCGCGTCGGCGAGGACGGCCAGGCTCGGCGCGTCGAGGGGCAGCGCGGGGTCGAGTGCGATCCAGGCGCACATCATCGCCTCATCCGCGCCGCTGAGAGGCAACGGGCCCGCGGCGGGACGGATGACGAAATGCGCGCCGACGGGCACGATCTCCGGCGGCAGCCGGAACAGCGCGCAGTCCGGTGCGGCCGCGACGACGGGTGCGGGTCTGGCGCTGTGGGCGGGGATCGCGGTCGCGCCGGGCGCGCCCAGGGTGACGGTGGCCGCGGCGACCCGCGCACCGTCCTGTTCGGCGACCACGTCCAGCATCGTCGTGCTGCGCCCGACCGGGTGTTCGGTGGCGTGCAGGGTGAACGCGCCGGTCGCCGGTCGGCCGAGGAACCGGACATCGGCGGCGCGTACGGGGTGCTCGCGCGAGCTCGCCTGCTGGGCGACGTCGATCAGGAGCCCGGCGAGCGTGCCGCCGTGTGGGCCGGTCCAGCCGCGCCACGAGTCGTCGACCACGGCATGCCACTGCCCGGAGTCCGTGGTGGTGAGGGCGAATCGCGCGCCGAACCGCCCAGTTAGTTTCATCATGCAACTCACCGTAGATGGGTGAGTTCTTTGATGCAACCGACTAGACTCGGGGCATGCGGCGCACCAGCTTCGAAGACATGAACTGCTCCCTGGCCCAGTGCTTGGAAGTGGTCGGGGAGTGGTGGACCTTGTTGATCGTGCGTGACGCCCTCTTCGGCGTGACCCGTTTCGACGAGTTCCGCGACCGCCTCGGCATCGCCCGCAACGTGCTCACCCAACGCCTCGAAGGCCTGGTCGAACACGAGATCATGACGAGAGAGCCCTACCAGGACAACCCCGTCCGCTACGACTACCGTCTGACCGCCAAGGGTCGCTCCCTGTGGCAGGTGATCACCGCGATGCGCCAGTGGGGCGACGAATGGGCCGCCCCGAACGGGCCCCCGGTAGAGGTCCTGCACCGCACCTGCGCCCACCTCGCCACCATCGAGCCCACCTGCTCGCACTGCGGCGAGCGAGTCCACGGCCGCGACCTGACACTGATGGACGGCCCCGGCGCGGGTGATCGTTCTCCGCTACCCGAGTCGCTACGTGGGTGAAGTCGCCCCGGCGTCATCGTCGCGCGCGCCGGTTATGGGGGCGCCGGCACGACAATTGCGCGGTGCGGGCCGAATGTCGTTGATAGGACGTGCTTTCGATCAGTCAGCCGCGTAGTCCGCGCAGCGCGGTCTCCACGACGCGATCGGCGAATTCGGTGGTGAGGGTGCCGGTGCGCAGGAGCCAGCGGTCCATCAGTGGGCCCCAGATCATCGCGATGGCCACGTCGAGGTCGATATCGGGGGCGATCTGGCCCGCGGTTTGCGCGGCGGCGAGTCTGCGACGTTTCAGGTCGTCCACGCGGCTCTGTAGGCGTTCGACGTAGGTGGCGGCCAGGGCGGTGTCGTGCATGATGGCGCTGGTCAGGCCGCGCAGGGGGAGGTCGAAGCGGGGGTCGGCGAGTTCGGCGACGGTCGCGCGCAGGACCAGTTTCAGGTCGGCTTCCAGGTCGCCGGTGTCGGGCAGGCCCGGTGTCGCGTCGTCGCCGGTCTCGCTGAGCATCAGGAAGGCGTCGAGCAGGACGGCGCCCTTGGACGGCCACCACCGGTAGATCGTCTGCTTGCCGACACCTGCCCTGGCGGCGATCGCCTCGATGGTCAGCTTGTCGTAGCCGATCTCGCCCGCCAGCTCGAAGGCGGCGGACAGGATGGCGCGCCGGGATCCTTCGTTGCGCCGGGTCGCGTCGGCCGACGGCCGGGGGT
>NZ_JBHWZY010000284.1:0-7596 GCF_042727815.1 Nocardia sp. NPDC060220 | reverse complement strand
CCTCTTCCTCGTGAAACCACACCGCGACCTGACCGGTGGTGAGCACGACGTAGAGGTTGCCGCCGGCGTCGGCCCCGAGGGAGAACACGTCCTCGTCGGTCAGTTCGGTCGTGTAGTCCGCATCGAGAATCCCGCAGCCGTTGCCGGCGAAGTCGAAAGCGTAGGACCAGTCGAAGATGTCGAGGAACTGCGGCAGCCGACCGGAACGGACCCGGCGGTCGAAGGCCGCGAGTGCGGCGGCGCCGACCGCGGGCAATCGTTCGAGAAACGGTTCCACCGAACGAGTTCCGGCGGAGACGACGACAGGTTCGCCGTCACCGAACCAGCGGGCGAGATCGGCGTCGAGGCCACGATCGGTATAGCCGACGAGGTCGGCGAGGGTGAGCGTCACGCCGAAATTGTAGAAACGACCACCGACATGCGCGCGTCTCCCTTCGATCAGGGAAACTCTGCGCCGCTGGGGTCCGAGCATGCCGACCTGGGCCACCGCTCAGCCGACTTCTTATGGGCACGAACCATCGATTCGCGATCCGGCGGCTGGTCCGATCGCATGTCGCGGTCGGGATGTCGGATCACTCAGTGTATTTTCGGGACTCGAGCAAGTGGCCCGCCGACTCGTTGTCGACGTCGTGCTGCTGTATCCGAGTGCGATCCGGTTCGGTCTCACCGGGCCGGTGAGGAACACGATGGACGCCCGCGATGCCGCCAGGTTCATCCGGGTGAGGCACCCGCGTCTCACGGTGCCGGTGAACTACGAAGCCTGGACCCGTTCGATCGAAAGTAAGGGTGAACTGATCATGTCCTCGTCGACCAACGTTGCGAATCCGCGCCGGCGCCGGATGCTGAGCGTCGTGGCAGCGGCGATTGTCGCGCTCGGCCCCTTCGTCCCCGCACTCGCGACCGCCGACCCGGGCGAACCCACCGTGGTTCTGGTGCACGGCGCCTTCGCCGACGCCACCAGCTGGGATGGAGTCGCCGCCGAGCTACGCGGACGCGGCTATCGTGTTGTCGCAGTGGATAACCCGCTGCGCGGGCCGCGCAACGACGCGCAGGCGCTGCAGGGCGTGCTCGACTCCATCGACGGCCCGGTTGTGCTTGTCGGGCACTCCTACGGCGGGTCGGTCATCACCAATACCCACGACCCCAAGGTCAAGGCCAACGTCTACATCGCGGCATTCGCCCCGGCACAGGGTGAGTTCGTGCTGGGACTGATCGACCCCATCCGGTTCCCCGGCAGCCAACTGCTCCCACCCGCACTGCAGGTACGGGTCGTGGACGACCCCACCGGGATCGCGGGCAAGAATGTCGACGGCTACATCGAGGAACCGTATTTTCGCGACATCTTCGCCCAAGACGTCAGCGCCGAGACCGCCTCGAACATGTATGCCCATCAGCACTCGGCGGCCTTGAACGCCAATTTGGAGCCCTCCGGCTCACCCTCGTGGGCGAGCACACCCAACTGGTACCTGATCTCGGGTGAGGACCGCGTCATCCCCGCAGCCGCGCAACGGTTCATGGCTGGACGTGCCGCGGCCACCACCCGCGAGATCAGCTCCTCGCATGCCTCGTTGGTCTCCCAGCCGATCGCCGTCGCCGACACCATCGCGGAGGCCGCGGACACGGTTCGATAGCCGAACCGACCGCGGCACCGGCGACCGGCCGAGCATTCATTTGCGGGCGCGACGGGTGGTGAGAACTCCGGCGATCCAGCCGACGAGGAACATCGCCAACAGGATCAGCCACATCGGGGAACTGACCGTGATCAACAGGATCTCGACAGTGACCTTTCCTCTGTTCTCCAACACGAACACGACGGCGAAGATGCTCAACCCGATGGCGACCCATTGGGTTGGTGACACGCGACTCAGCAGGGACCGCTTTCCGGCGGCGTCGTTCATCAGAGTCCTCCTTTCGACGGGGTGGCGTTCACTCGGCGCCACGCAGGATCTCTCGTAAACGCTCGGTGTCGGCGACGGTCCAGTCGGCCGGTGACAGGATCGCGGCCCAGGCATCGGCGATGTCGGCTTGGAAGGTGTGGCCGTGCCCGTCTGGCACATCGACCGCGACTGCCATGTCCGCCGACACCTGCAGAAACGTCACCACCGGGATCCAGCGGGTGCTCGGCAGGACATCGCGACCGCGTTCCTCGGAGAGCCAGTCAGGTTTCTGGAACAGCAGTCGTGGTGTCCACCAGGTGATCGGGTCCGAGGCGTGCTGGAGATAGACCACCTTGGGTGCGATCCACACGGCGCCGGGACGGGCGAGATCCGGCGTGTCAGCGACGAATCGCACCGTGTGCCCGTCCCGGTAGATCGGCAGCCACTGCGGGGAACCCGGGTCTCGTCGTGCGGCGGCATCGCGCCACACCGGGTTGGTGGCGGTAGGACCGACGAACAGAACGCCATCGGTACGGGCCGCCATGTCCTGGATACCGGAGAACGCCGCCTCGCCGCCGAAAGATCCGAGGCTCTCCCCGAAAACCACCAGCTTCGGCCGGCGATCGACCGGCAAGAGGTCCCACTCGGCGTGCACCGCCTCGAACAGTGCTTGACCGGCCTGTCGAGCTCGTTCCTGGTCGACGACGAAGGACAGCCAACTCGGCAGGTAGGAGTACTGCATACTCACCAACGCACTGTCACCGTTGGCCAGATACTCCAACGCCGAGGCAGTCGACTCGTTGATCCACCCGGTTCCGGTGGTGGTCGCGACACCGAGGACCGCTCGTTCGAATCCACCGGCCCGACGTAACTCGGCAACCGCGAGATCTGCTTCGGCTCTGATGCTCTCCGCGGAATCGAGGCCGGTGTAGACGCGAATCGGCTCGCGCGCGGGCTTTCCGCTGAACGCGGTCAGTTCACTCGCGGTGGGACCGTTGGACACGAAGATCCGACCCTGCCTGCCCAGCGAGTCCCAGCTCACCAGCGAGCCGGGACCACCGGACCGCTCCGCGAGAACGGGCTCCTCGGTATCGGGCGAGCTCTCGTCGTTCACGGCCTTGAATGTCTCGTTGAGCATCGACATCGCCACGTCCGCGACCACCCCGTTGACCGCGGCGACAGCCAGTGCGACCACCACCACACCGCCGAGCACCGCCGCGACGCGCGGCGGCATCACCCGTGCCAACAGCCCACCGACCCCTCGCGACAGCGCCCAGCACAACCGCGCTATCGCGATCAATACCGCGAACACGACGGCGGCGATCACCACGATGATCGGATAGGCGTGCCAGGCAAGTCCGCTCACGCCCATGAGCGAACGCAGATCACTTTGCCAATCGGCGTACCAGACCAGCACCGCGACCGATCCGAGGCAGGCCACGATGCCCAACGCCCACCGCGCCACCGACGGCGCGGGCCCACGCTGTCGTTGCAGCATCCACCGGATCAGGGCCGCGACCGCGATGCCGAGTCCGTAGCCGAAGGCAGCGGCGGCACCGGTGACGATTCCTTGGAACAGCGGTCCTCTGGGCAGCAGTGACGGCGTCAGCGACAACCACACCAATACCAACGCCCCCACGGCCCCACCGAAATGGAATCTCCGACCGGTCGGCATCGCGGCATCGGATCTGCTGCTCATCAGCCGACCCGACGTCGGTGGTATCTTCGCGTGGAATTCATTTGTTCCCCTGTGATTCGACCAACGACCCACCGGCGCACGCAATTCACTACCGAACCCGGTGCAGCTCTGTCGCGCAATCAAGCCGACACGAGGCCTGGTCCGGGATTCTTTCAGTGGTGTGAACTATACGACCCGGTGATGCCACGACGCGGAATTCGGGCAATCGACACCGATACGTGAGCTGAACGCGGGTCAAACGTGGTAGCCCCATCCAGTACAACCACTGGACAGAACAAATCCGGAGAAGGCGCCGCACGTCCAGGTCGACGACCGGAGCATCGGGCCTCGACGGTGGTCGCCAAAGATCGGTCCGCTACACGTTCGATACGTTCGCCATCGGAAGGTCGCGACGAATCCCGACAAAGGCGCGCAACCAGCCCGGATAATCCACGACATCGACGTCGAACACCTGAACAAAGAGACTGACCGGTCGTGGCGCCCCTGATTCTCGGAGTCGGATCGGCGGCAGCTCCGAGGTGAACGTCACTTCGCCGGCGTTCCATATCGAGCAGAACTCCGGGTAGGCACCGAGCTCGTCGAGAAGCTGCTCTGGCCAGTCGGCGTGGCCGAAAGTGCCGATTCGGCCACGTAATCCGCTCACCGTCGCCTGTGCGACGGTGTCCCAGTCCACGAAGACCTGCCGGGCAATCTCGTTCCCGAACAACCAGTGCAGCCCATTTTCCCCGACGCGCAGCCCGGGCAACATCGACTGTGCGGCGCTGTTGAGCGCCAGGATATTGCCGCGGGCGTCGAAATATCCCGCCACTCCGCCGCGCTGCGCTTCGAGTATACGAAGCGCGTCATCGCTGATTCGGGCGCGCAATTGCTCAACCGTGGGAGTCGACGTGATCGGCAGTCCTGCCAGGTCGAACAGGTGCCGTCGCTCGGTCATCGTCAACGCACGGGCTCGACCCAGGCAGTCGACCAAGGATTCGACGACCGCACGCGCTGGATGATCCCGGTCACCCCATTCCAGGTGGGTGACATAGCTGGCGCTGACTCCTGCCGACACGGCCAGTCGCTCGCGTGACATTCGGCGTTCGTCACGCAACCACCGCAAGAAGCTGCCGAATGTCGGCAGCGTCAGCAGTTCCGGATCGTGCGACCTGGTCATTTGGTTCACGGCACTCACTCCCGTTCGAGCCTTGCCTACGCCCTGCACGATAGCGACCACAGCACGTTACCGGCCCGGAACACGCAGGTTCGGACCGGTGACAAGGGTGCTTTCCTGTGCGGCGCTACCGCGCGACCTGCCGATCGCGCAGGAGCAGTCGGATCCAGGCATCGGCCAGCCAGTCACGGAAACGCTCTGCCGTCCAATGGCGTTCGCCCACGAGCAGCACCCAGTACTCGGTGGCGTTCATGCTCCAGATGATGTCGGCGACCTCGTCGTCGGACAGATCCTCGCGCAACTGCCCTGTACTGCGCAGGTCTGCAGCGAATTCACGCATGTTCGCTGCGCGGCGCTCGCTGATCTCGGCCCATACGCGCGCGCACGACGCGTCGGTCGCCGCCGCCTCGCGCAGCGCCAGGAAGATCGGCGCGAGGCGTTGCTGAATGATGACCAGCGCGTCGGCATAGATCGCGATCTTGTCCTCGGCCCCGTTCGCCTCTCGGATTGCCCGAACGTACTCGCGCTGCCGAGCCGGAATCGCACGATCGGTCCCGGACAGAGCAGTCTCGACCAACTCTCGGAGCAATACCGGCTTGCGTCCGATCGATGCGTAGACCGTGTCCACGGAGACACCTGCGTGCGTGGCGATCTCAGCCACCGTGGTGGCGGCATAGCCCCGCTCCACGAACAGCGTTCGCGCCGCCGCGAGGATCGCGTGGCGCGTATCCGCGGCCTGCGCGGCGCGCCGAGGGGCGTTGTATCGACGCTTGTCTGCCTTGACGTTCTCGCTCATCGGCGCCTATTCTACCAATATTCATCCGATACCTATTCGGGTGAATTCAGAAGGGATCCGGCCATGGTCTACGCCTACATTCAAGATGTCCCTATCGGCGAGGAGCTCTACAACCGGATCATCGAAGGACTGGGCCCGGAACCACTCGACGGCTCGCTACTGCACCTGTGCGTGCGTCGCGACGACGGCGGACTGCGCTATATCGACGTGTGGGAGTCCGAGGCGCATTGCGCTCGCGCCTTCGACGAACGCATCCACCCCGCCGTCGATGCCGCCTTCGCGGGCGCCCGTCCCGGCGAGCCGACGATTCAACACCTCACTGTCGTCCACGCCACCGGCTCGCTCCTGATCGCGAAGGACACCTGACCATCGACGCTGCGCTTCACGCCCTTCTGCTGCCTGTGCGCTGGCACTAGGCGCACTCGACCCGCATTCGGCTACTACGATCCGGGGACACCTCCGCACCCGAATGAGAAGGATTCCCATGGCGCGCAAAATCATTGTCAGCCTTATCGACGACTTCGACGGCACATCCGAAGCCGACGAGACCGTCACATTCGGAATCGACGGAGTCGCCTACGAAATCGACCTGTCCGAGACCAACGCCACCAAACTGCGCGAAACGTTCGACCAGTGGCTTCCCTACGCCCGCCGAATCGGCCGCACCAAGACTTCCACCGGTCGACTCTCCGCGAAAACCGCGGCGAGCACACCGATTCGACGCAATGATCTCACCGCCATTCGTGCGTGGGCCGGCAACAACGGCCACCCGGTGTCGACTCGCGGACGGATCTCCGCAGACGTTATCGCCGCATACGACGCAGCGTCTGCATAAAGCACGACCGTTGTCGTGCTGAACGTTCGCCGGTTGCGACGGGTGACCCGGACACAGTCAAACGTCCGGGTCCAGCACCGCTCCCCGTTCAGATCTCGGCGAGGACCGCAGCATCCACATACCGCGGATCACGGGCGATCGCGGCAAAACTCGACTCACTTTCTGCACCGGCCGATTCCTGCACCTCTGCCAACCGGACGAGTAGATCGAAATAGCTCGCCTCGGCCGGCCGCAACTCCGCGATCGTCGCCGTGAGATCGAAATCGGCGGCGAACCGCGCCCGGTCGAGACTCACCAACAGCGTCGCCAGCCACCCACCCGAATCCGCCGCGAACATCGACCCGCTGGTTTCGGCCCAGAACAACACCGCGCTCGGTGCCATGTCAGAGCTCAACCGCCCCGCTGCGGCGAGCATCACCAGCGCGGTATAGATGTTCGACTCGCAAAAACCGAAGTGCATCAAATACGCCTCGAGCGCTCCGGCCCGATACCTCAGTACATAGGTCAGCCCGCCGGTGTCCTCCCCGAAGCAGTCGGCGAAGTACTCCCGAGGCGTGATCCCCTCCTCGGCCTGCCGCCAATCCGGTGCCTTGCCGTCCCAGAACCACCCGTCATACATCGCGCCGTGATTCTCGATAGTCTCCGGCCCCGGCGCCGGTGTCGCCAACCACTGCTCGAATGCCTGTCGCTCCATGGGAATTCGAGCAGCAACGACAAACGTGTCCGACACAACCGGCTCCTCATCTCGACGGCACCCACCATCGCGGGCCC
The DNA here is from genome assembly GCF_042727815.1 of Nocardia sp. NPDC060220. Taxonomy (NCBI): domain Bacteria; kingdom Bacillati; phylum Actinomycetota; class Actinomycetes; order Mycobacteriales; family Nocardiaceae; genus Nocardia; species Nocardia sp. NPDC060220. Next base: position 465 of record NZ_JBHWZY010000284.1, on the reverse strand, counting down.
ACGCGCCATCCTAAGATCTCGCACCCGCTACTTCGGCGGCCTGATCACACCGACGGCGCCCGCGCGGCCCGCTCGGCGCGACGGGACAGCGCCGCGAAGGCATCGCGTAACGCTGGGGGACCGATGACCTCGATGTCGGTGTCGAAACGCGCCAGTGCCGCGGCGAGCGCCGCCCACGACCACGAACCCATCGACAGCCTGGTGCGCCCCTCGCCCAGCGCCTCCACGACTGCTTCACCGGCGAACGGAGCGACCCGGGTGGCGGGAAGATCGAGGATTACCTCGCCCGCGCTGGTCAGGCGGACCGAGCGGGTGTTGCGCTCGAAGAGCTGGGCGCCCAGCTCCTTCTCCAGCTGGCGGATCTGCTGGCTCAGCGGCGGCTGCGCCATCTGGAGCCGCTTGGCGGCGCGTCCGAAGTGCAGCTCCTCGGCGACGGCCACGAAGGCGGTGAGATAGCGCAGTTCC
>NZ_JBHWZY010000283.1:0-7623 GCF_042727815.1 Nocardia sp. NPDC060220 | reverse complement strand
GCACAGGGCTGGCCGGTCACCGGCCATGTCTACGCCGGTGAGTGGTACGGCGTCATCAAGGACGGCTGGCGGTTGCCTGCCCCCGCTGCCGTCCCCACCGGCACACGCAAGATCACCGACGCGACCGGCCCCGGCCGGACCGACCAGTTCGGTATGGCCGCAACCGATCTCGGGGTGATGACCCGTACACCCTCGGGCCGGATTCTCGCCGTCTTCGGCGATACCTTCCGCGACCCGATGGTCGGCAGTGACGACTGGCGCTCGCCGGTCGCGTTGTACTCCGACACAACGAATTTGGACAACGGAATCGTGTGGCACGAAGCCGCGGGACCGGTTCCGAACTACGCCCAGCAACTGTGGTCCTACGACCACGCGGGCGGGACGACGGCGCTGCCCTCCGACATCATCACCATCGGCCAGGACATCTACCTGCACGTGATGATCAACCAGGGCCTCGGCAACGTGGTGCGCACCGAGATCTGGACGTCGAGCGACGACGGAAAGTCCTGGCGGCACACCGGTGCCCAGTTCGACGCCGGCCTGCACAACGGGTTCGCGCAGCTGTGGACCTGGGAACGCGACGACGACGGGTGGGTGTACGTCTTCTCCACCGGATTCCAACGCGACAAGGGGGTCATCCTGCGCCGCGTCCGCCAGGACCGGATCACCGACCCCGGCGCCTACATCGGCTGGGGTTGGCGCGACGGCAGCTGGAACTGGGGAAACCCACCGACACCGGTACTCGAAAGCCAGCCCTCCGCGGAAAAGTTCGGCGAGATGTGCCTGCGCAGAATTCAGAACAAATGGGCTCTGGTCAACTTCGACGCCTCCACCACCGGTGGCTACGATATCGACCTGCGTCTGCTCGACACTCCCACCGACAACCTCTACCAGGTGCCGAAGACGACACCCATTCGCGGGTCGGCATGGGGAGAAGAGGGCAATGACAGGGTCGCGCAACTCTACGGCCCGTGCATCATCCCCGGATCCACCCTCGACGCCGGCCTACACCTGTTGGTGTCGCAGTGGAAGACCACCGACGGATGGCCTTACCGCGCAATGCACTTCAAGATTCCCGTCCGATAGCTGGCGGGATCGGCGAGTATTTTTACCAGGTTATGAGCAGGTCTGACTTCAGCTAGTCGGGCGACGTGATGTCGCGGAGGACTTGCTCGGCGCGCTCGATTCCGGTGTGGCCGTCGAAGTCCGGCCAATCGTGATAGTGAACATGCGGATTACGGATCAGGAACTCGGAGACGACCTGCATGGTTCGGACGGCCTTGACGAAGTCGACGCCACCGAGTCCCGTCGGCACGGTCATTCGGCCGACATTGCCGAGCGGGCCACCGAGACCGCCACCGAGGATGTTCGATTGCAGGAACTGCAACACCGCAACCGCAAACGGCACCGTCAGCTCCGCCTGGACGAGTAGGTCGTAGAACTGCTCGAGCAGCGTGTCGTCAGTCGTCGTCGCATACATGTCACCGTCGAGCACGAAATCGAAGGTGCGGTCGCGGAATTCCTGGGGCGTGTAGTCGCCGGAGATTCCGGCCCCCGGCGGGTTGTTACCCAGCAGCGTGCGTCCCGGCGGACGGCACGGCGACCCGAAGGTGATCACGCGCCGCAGATCGTCCGCGCGGTGCGCGAGCGGCCCGCCGTCTGTCATGAGCATCATCAGCCGCACCACGACTTCCGCGCCTTGGCTGTATCCCGCGAGGATGAAAGGGCCGGGATTCAGCAGGATCAGCCTGATCCCCTCCCCGACGCCGAGCGCGACCGACTCCCGGTAGCTGGTGTGCGGGTCCGGATTGAGAAATCCACTGGCGGGGTACGCGACCGGTTGATTGCGGACCCGGCGCTCGCCTTCGAGCGCCGAGCCGACGTCGAACGGTGGTCCCTGACTCCAATGGCCCCACGTGCCGGCGAAACTGTAGTACAACGGCCGGGTCCCGGCTGGTGGAAGCCGGTCGAAGTTCAGTCCGAGCCTGCGCAATGTCGTTGTGTCGGCCGTGCCGGGTTCGGCCACATCGAGTCCCGCCCGGCGCTGAAACTCCGCGACGACCGTGGTCGTGGCTGGGCCGTATTCCCCGTCTACGACCAATCTGGAGTAGAGGGGGTAGTCACGGTTCAGCGTCGCCTGGAGCACCCCGACGAGGTCTCCACGATCGCCGGGCCTGAGTACCACGGTCATCGGACCAGCCCGCCGACTCTCAGTGGCAACACCCCGCCGTTGTTGCGCTCGAAACCTGTCACCCTGATCTCCTTCATCATGGCGCACGCCCCACACACCCGGATCAGATCTCCGGAGAACTTGTCGACGCAGCACATTTCCTGTGTGCGTAGCGGTCCGGTCACGACCTTTCGCCATCGCTTGATCGCCACGATCGGAGTACCTTTCCATCCTGATGTCGCAAGGAAGCCGACTCTGGAACCTGATCGGCTCACGCGCAGAACTCACGAAATCGAACGAAGGAATGTGACTGGCACGCCCTCTGTAAGGGCAGTCCGCACCTCAGGGGAGGGACCAGAAAAGTTGGGCGGAGATCGAGAGCTAGCCTCTCGGCCATCATCCACCCAAGTTCGACTAGTGGATAGAGGTCGAGACCGATTTGTTGCCATGAACTAACTTGCCTGCGGCACAGTGTGATCAACGTTGCCGCTGACATGCGAACTCGCGACACTCACACCTAGGACCAGTGGATCTTCTCCGCTCAGCCCAGCGGACGCTCCGATCATCGGGTCGGAGACACCGGATGGGATTTCGACACAGGCCTAGGGTGCCGAGCAGGCGGCAGCGTCCAAGGCTCGGGCGCCTGCGTGGTAGCGGTCGTCTATCAGTTCTTAATTGAGGGCGATGGCTATGGAGTGGACAGCACATGGGCATACGGCCTCGGCCTGGCACGAATCACCTCTCGCGCCCATTGCGCATCGGGCTCGAAATCGGCGAGCACGGAGAGCGCGTTGCGGATCGCTTCGGCGATATCCGTTGTCCCCCAACGCACTTGCTCAGTGAGGCCGGCGAGTTGGCCCGGCAGGGGTGGCGCCCCGAATTCGGCCGCGTATTCGGGGCGTCCGCTGGTGCCCTTCTTTTGTTCAAAGGCTTCGACCGCCTGCGCGACTTCGGACCAGCGGGGATGTCCCGCTCACCGGCCGAGCGAGATCCAGCCGGTGCAGGCGCACCAGCCCGACCAGATCAACCACGTCCTGCGAGGCCGATGGAAGTCGCCGAGCAGCTTTGGCCGGCGAAGCTGAAATGCGTAATCAGCGCGTGCATTCAATGCGCCAATCGGGCGGCCATCGTGGTCAGGTTGTCGGCAAACGTCAGCACGAATTCGACGCACAGGTTGATCAGTTCGTCGCGGCTGATGTCCATACCGCCGTCGAGCCAGGCCAGGACCAATTCGGCGGCGCCGCCGGTGATCATCAGAGAGACCGCACTGACCAGGGTTTCGCTGCCGGCAGGCGGGTCCAACAGTGCGCGTTCCTGTTCGGCGACGACGTCGGCGATAGTGCGCATGGCGGCGGCGCGGCGTCGCATCAGGATTTCGCTGCCGTGCGCCTCGGCGAAAGCGATGCGGGCGCGGCGGGGGTCGTCCACGACGGAATTGAGGATGGCGGTGACGGCTGCCCGCGTTTTGGCTGCGATGTCCTCCGGTGCGGCGGCGAGTGCGTCCAGTGAGCTGCGGATCGCGGTGTCGATGATCTCGTCGTGTACGGCGGCGGCGAGCGCGTCGAGGTCGTCGAAGCTCTCGTAGAAGAACCGCGGACCGACCTTGGCCTGTTCGCAGACTCCGCGCACGGTGGTCGCGGCCCAGCCCTGGGTGCCGATGATGTCGAGGGCGGCGTCCATCAGCCGCTGGCGGCGTTCGTCGCGTCGCTGTTCGGCCGAGGTGCCGCGATAGATGCCGGTCGCTGCCCGTGTCACACACCTCAGTATGCCGCAACAGAAATAGGAATCAATCGTTTACGGAAACGGTTGATTCCTGTATGGTCCAGATCACACCACATCGCAACGGTGCGAGAGGACCACGAACATGATGTCCACCCTGGGCCGACGGGCCAAATCCGCCGTATCCGCTCTTGCCGAGCGATATCCCTCGCAGACCCGCGCGCTGGCAGACCCGCTGCCCGACAGCGGATTACGGCCGATCATGGGCGATTACGGTGTCCCAGTCATCGGGCACGCCATACCCGCGATGAGCGACAGTCTCGATTTCGCCCGCCGCCGCTTCGACAAATACGGGCCGGTGCACTGGGTCGGGATTGCCGGGCGACGCGTCGTCATGGTCGCCGGACCAGAAGCCACCGAAGAGGTACTCGCCGACCGCGACAAAGTGTATTCCGCGCAACGCGGCTACACCTTCTTCATCGGCCCGTTCTTCCACGGCGGCATCCTGCTGCGCGACTTCGAGGAACACCGCTATCACCGTCGGATTTTGCAGCAGGCCTTTACCCGGCCGCGGTTGGTCGGCTATCTCGATATCACCAGTCCGGCCATTGCGCGCGGTATGCGCGGATGGACACCGAATCGCGATTTCCAGCTCTATCCGGCGGCCAAACGCCTGCTGCTCAGCTTGTCCTCGGAAGTGTTCATGGGGGCGAATCTCGGGTCGGAGGCCGCCGGGCTGGAGCGGGCGTTCATCGATGCGGTGCGGGGCGGCCAGGCGCTGGTGCGCACGAATCTGCCCGGCGGTCTGTGGGCACGCGGACTGCGCGGGCGCGCGGTGCTGGAGGATTATTGTCGTCGCGAGCTGCCTGCCAAACGCGCGGGAAATGGCGAGGATCTGTTCAGCGTGCTGTGCCGCACCGCGTCCGAGGAGGGCCATACGTTCACCGACCAGGATATCGTCGACCATCTGATCTTCGTCCTGCTCGGCGCGCACGACACCAGCACGATCGCGGTGTCGATGATGGGGTATCAGCTCGGATTGCATCCCGAATGGCAGGACCGGCTGCGCTCCGAATCGCAGGCGTTGGGCAAGGAGTCACTCGACTATGCCGATCTGGACCGGCTGCCGACCCTGGAGCTGGTCTTCAAAGAGATTCTGCGGATGTACTCCCCTGTCGGGCAGCAGATCCGCGAAACCGTGCGGGATACCGCGATTCAGGGTCAGTTCGTCCCCGCTGACACCTTGGTGATGATCGGCTCGTACTCGGCCATGCGCCAGGCCCGCTGGTGGAACGACCCCGACGTGTTCGATCCCGAACGGTTCACGACCGAACGGCACGAGGACAAGGCTCACCGCTATACCTGGGCCCCTTTCGGTGGTGGCGCACACAAATGCATCGGACTCTATTTCGGCGGTATGACAGTCAAGGCGATCATGCACCGCATGCTGTTGAACTACCGCTGGACCGTGCCCGCCGACTACATTCCCCCGATGGGCTGGGCGACCGGCCCTATCCCCCTCGATGGCCTACCCATCCGACTCGAACATCTCGGCGCCTCGGGGTCCGCATGAAGATCGCCGCCGACCGCACCCGTTGCGAGGGCCACGGCATGTGCGAAGCATTGCTGCCCGACATCTTTCGGGTCGACGACGAAGGCAACGTGACGGTGCTGACGGAACAGGTAGCCGAAGCCGAACTCGACGACGTGCGGCTGGCGGTCGACAGCTGCCCGGTGGAGGCTCTGCGCCTGTTCGACTGAAGCACACTCGCGTCGGCCCTGGCCACGGGTAGGGACGCTTATCTGTGGTACAGGCGACGTGCCATGATCGATAAGTTGAAGAATGTGGGCGATTCGGCATTCGATCGAGCCGAGTTCGATCGGCTCCTCGGCTTGCCGCACGCGGAGTTGCACATACACTGCTCTCGGCTTTTCGGCTCGGCGCACCACACCGATGACGCCTGACAGCAGGCATTGCTGCCGATGCAGCTCGTAAGCGAGCTCAGTCCCGGTCGCCCACGAATGGGCGGCCACCATCGACCGCGGCAGGATCGACGAAATAGGCCGGATCGCGAAGAAAACCAACACCCCGTTGCCCCCCCGAGGAGAAACTCAATGCGCGCACGTCGCTTGCCGCGTCGTTTCCTGACCGCGGCGGCCGCGGTCCTGCTCACAGTGACCGGGTGCGTCTCCACAGCGTCGGCCTCGCCGGCGACCGGAGACCGGCGGCCGAATGTGGTGATGATCCTGGCCGACGACCTGGACGCGGCAACCACCCCGGTGTGGCAAGCGATGCCGCGCACCGCGGCACTGATCCGTGACCGTGGTGTGGAGTTCACCGACGGCTTCGCGCCGATGCCGATCTGCTGCGCGGCCCGCGCTTCCATCCTGACCGGCGAATACGGGCACAACACCGGTGTCCTCACCAACGCCGGCGAGGTCGGTGGCTTCGACACCTTCCGCGCGCGCGGCAACGAATCCCACACCATCGCCACCACCCTGCACGACGCCGGATACCGCACCGGCATGGCCGGGAAATATCTCAACGGCCTCGAACACGACCCCGGCCACATCCCGCCCGGATGGGACGACTGGAACGCCGGAGTCGACAACTTCCTGTACTCCGGCTACAACTACACCCTCAACGAAAACGGGACCCGCGTGAAATACGGTGTGGCACCGGCTGATTACCAAACCGACGTGATCCGCGCCAAGTCCGAGCGGTTCCTCACAGACGCCGCCGCCTCCGGGCAACCGTTCTTCTGGTACGCCGCCTCCACCTCCCCCCACTTCCCGATCCCGCCCGCACCTCGCCACCTGCCCAGCACCCAGCCCACCCTCGCCCCGCGGTCACCGAACTATCAAGAACCCGACGTGTCCGACAAACCCTCATGGCTGATCGACACCGCCGACGCGAGGGCCGCGACGATCGCCGCGACCAACGACATCGACTACACCAACCGCCTCGGCGCTCTCAAATCACTCGACGACATGGTCGCGGGAATCGTCGAAACCCTCGAACGAACCGGCGAACTCGACAACACCTACCTGATCTTCACCTCCGATAACGGCTACAGCCTCGGCGCCCACCGCCTCACCCAGAAAATGGCCCCCTACGAAGAATCCATGCGAGTGCCCCTCGCGATCAGCGGCCCCGGCATCCGCCCCGGACGCAGCGACGCCATGGCCCTGTCGATCGACCTCGCACCCACCCTCTACGACTGGGCGAACATCCCCATCCCTGACCAGGTCGACGGCCGGCCCCTGACCCCCGTACTGTCCGGCGACACCATCGGCTGGCGCACCGATTTCGCCGCCGAATACGGTGGCAACGGCGACAGTGGCCGCAACGGAATCGCCCAGGAACAAATCCCCGGCACCGACACCCCCGTCATGTACGCACTCGACATGCCGTCCTGGAGCGCCGTGCGCAACCACCGGTACCTCTACGTACGCTGGTACGAACGAGAACGCCCCCTCGACCAGCGCGAATACGAACTCTACGACCTGCAGGCCGACCCCTACCAACTCACCAACCTCTTCAAGACCGCCCAAGGCCGCGCGGCCCACGCCGACATCGTCACCGACCTCGACCACCGGCTCGGTGAACTGACCACCTGCACCGGACGCTCCTGCCGGTGACAACCCATCGGGTATCGGTCTCGTCGTTCACCGCGCTGCGCGGCACGCGCCGGTCGATAACCACCTACGCCACGAGCAAGGCAGGGGTGGCC
>NZ_JBHWZY010000282.1:0-7674 GCF_042727815.1 Nocardia sp. NPDC060220 | reverse complement strand
GGATTTCCGGATCGGGGCCGCTGCCGTGCTGGGATCGGACGTGTCTTGGCGGGCTCGCGGGTCGGTGGGCCTCGCACAGCGGCCCGGTAGGCTCGCGATCATGAACGCACATGATGTGCCCGATACCCCGAACGTCCAGGTCGAGGTCGTCCGAGTGTTCACCGATCCGGCCGGAAACCTCGGCAACGCGCTCGGCATCGCCCGCGCGGGCGACGTCGTCGCCCTCGACAAGCAGGAACTGGCGGCACGGCTGGGGTTCAGCGAAACCACGGTCGTCTCCGATCCGGTCGACGGCGTCGCCGACGTCCGCATCTACACCCCGGCCGTCGAGTTGCCCTTCGCCGGGCATCCCACCGTCGGCACCGCGTGGTGGCTCGACGTACAACGCACGCCGGTGCACACCTTGCGGGTGCCCGCGGGGCCCGTCGCCGTCAACCGAACCGACGGTCTGACCTGGATCACCGCGCGCGCCGAGTGGGCACCGAAGTTCGCCTTCCAGCAACTGGATTCGGTGCAGGAGCTGGCAGCCTTGGTCCCCGTCGACTTCACCGACGGCCAGCATTTCTTCTGGGCCTGGACCGACGAGTCACGTGGCGCGCTGCGCGCCAGGATGTTCGCGCCCGCCATGGGCATCGCCGAGGACGAGGCGACCGGGGCGGCGGCGGTCGCGCTCACCGCCCAGTTGCGCCGCGGGCTGATCATCACCCAGGGGCAGGGCTCACAGCTCTACACCGAGTGGGACTCCGACGGGTGGGTTCGCCTCGGCGGACGGGTCGCCGAAGACCACGTGGTGGTGCTCTAACTCTCCGGTTGACCGCCGAAGCGGCGCAACCAGGGCGGTCTGGCCGCCCAGTGGCCGCGTCGCTGTGGCGCGGCGCCCAGGTCGGCGAGGATGCGGGTTTCGAGCGCGCGGGGCGGGGTGTGCTGGTCGTCGGCGGCCAGCAGCGCGAGCACTTCGTGCACACCGCGCACGCGGGTGGCGAACTGCGACAGACTGTTCGGGGTGGTGGCGGTGAGCCTGTTCTCGATGTGGTGGTGTTCGAGTTCGGCGACCGCATCGAGCGCGTAGGCGTCGGCCAGGGACAGGACCGAGCCGGGCGGGCACCACGACTGCCTGGCCGTCCACCGGGGGATCCGCTGTTCGGCGAGCCGTTCGATGCCCTCGCCCAGCAGTCTCGTCACCATCGGTACCCGCAGGCCCAGTTCACGACCGATGGCGCGGTAGGTGCGGCCGCCGTAGTAGGCGAGGACGAAGATCTCGCAGTGGCTGTCGAGGGGGTCGTCGAAACCGAGTCTGGCCGCGGCCGCCAGCCACGGCATGTCGTCGCCGCCGCGGCGGTCCAGACGCGCGCGCTGAACCGCGAGACGATGGATCTGGGCCAGCAGCCAGGATTGGTCGGGGGTGAAGGCCGGGCCGTCGTGGGCGATCCGGGAGGGCGCGCCGAAACGATCCGTCCCGAGACGTTCGGCGTCGATGCCGACCGCGCCCGACCGATCGACATCGATGTGGCCGACGGCGTGGTCGGCGTTCAGACGGTCGGTACCGGTGTTGCCCGGCTCGGTGACCTCGGATGGGTGGTCCGCGTGGGAGCCGGGCAGACCATGGACTGCGTCGTCTGTGCCCTGGTGGCATCGGTCCGGGTGGTCCGTGCCGAGGCGATCCGGGGTCTCGGAGCGAGAGCCTGCCTCGGTGCTCGCGCGGTCGGGCAGGCGGGAACCCTCGTGGGAGTAGACGACGCCGCGACCGAAGGCGACATCCATCGCACCGTAGGTGTGGGGGGCCAGGTCGGATCGCTGTTCGGTCGCGACGAACGCCGAACGCCCCCACGGTGTCCCGAGGTCCGGCCCGGGACGCGACAGCGGAGCTGGCTCGGTGTGGTCGTCCCTTGATTCCGCGGCGGGAAAATCGGGTTCCCGGCCGGCGTCGTCCTCGTCGACGATCCACTGCGCCGATCTCGCCCGTCGATAGCCTTCGCGGACCACATCTTCGGCAGCACCGCGGCGGTGCAGCACCCGCAGGGCCAGCCCGAACGCGGCGGCGCCGGTGGCGCGGTAGAGCGCGCGCATCTCCTCGCGATCGTCGGCACCGGCCACGATCGGGGGTATCCGCGGACCGGCGCCGCGCGACCCCGGCGGCGGTTGGGGACCGCGCTGCCCACTCATCGTCGAATTCCTGCCTGCACTAAGGCAATTCGCAGCGCGAGCGGTTGTGGATCGGTATTCACCGGCCGATCGCGGCGATCAGCATGAACGCGGTCCCGATGTCCATCACCACATGAGGCACCAGCGCCGAGGTCAGCGGGTGGGAACCGGCGGGATGAACGATGCGGTGCCAGCGTGACCGGTAACCGGCCGTACCGAGGACGAGCAGCGCATCGAGGCCGAACAGCACCGCCAGCCCGACGGCGGGCCAGCGCGCCCCACCGGGGTCGTGCACGGCCCCGTGCCCGGCCATCGCGTACAACATCGCCGCAGCCGCGAGGGTGTGATAGCCCAGCGCCAACACACCGTCGGGTGCCGAACCGGTGCGCCACTCCATGACACGTTCGGCGAGCAGGATCGCGAACGCCACGGTGAGGGCGGTGAGTATCGCGCGCATCGCGTGCGGGTCGGTCGCGGCGGGGAACACCAGCATGGCCAACATCACCAGGCACATGAGCAGGTGCGCGCTGTCGGAGGCGGTATCGATCCGGTGCGCCGACCGGGTTCGCCCGGTCAACCGGGTGGCCACGATCAGCGATGCCAGGACGAACGCGGCGACCACCGGCCACCGCACGAACGCATACTGCTGCACGAAATCGGCCACACCCCACCACTTTCGAGTCGACACCCGCGCCACCATGCTCGCACCCGTACTGGTCGCCCGGGGCGTTTTCCGCGGTCGGGGCGTGCCTCGTCCAGATGCCTCGCGGAAGCGGACACCACCGCGAGGCCCTCGCGCCGTGCCCTCGGCACCGCTCGCTCAGCACGGCGAGCTCACTGCCACCGTGGCCGACCCGGATCGATGGGCCGCGGCATCGATCGGCAAACTGGACTTATGACCGATAACCCGACTGCTGCGGTCGACCAGCTTCGCGTGGTGGCCGATGATCTCACCGGCGCGGAAATCCGGAGCCTGCTGGCCGCCCACCACGCGGAAATGGCGGACACCACCCCCGCCTGCAGCATGCACGCCCTCGACCTCGCCGCCCTGCGCGATCCCGCGGTCACGGTGTGGAGCGCGTGGTCCGGCGAGGACCTCGTCGGGTGCGGCGCGCTGAAGGAACTCGACGCCGAGCACGCCGAGATCAAGTCCATGCGCACCGCCGACGGGCATACCGGCCGTGGTGTGGCCGCCGCCGTGCTCGCCCACCTGGTCGCGGTGAGCCGAGAACGCGGGTACCGGCGGCTGAGCCTGGAAACCGGCGCCGAGGACTTCTTCGCCCCGGCCCGCCGCCTGTATCTGCGCCACGGGTTCGCTGAATGCGGCCCGTTCGGCAGCTACTCCATCGACCCGCTGAGCCGCTTCTTCACCCTGCGGCTCGATCCTCGCTGATCCCGGATCGGCGTCGGCCACGCCACGCTGTCGGCTCAGCGCAGGCGGAAGACCGGGCCCCGGGGGGCGAACGGTAGGCAAGCCCCCGCGGGGACGAGGAACGCATGTTCGCGGCGGATCCGTACCGCGTCGCACTGCCCGTCGGTGATCACCAGAATCGGGCCGTCGACCGGGAAGTCCTCGGCTCGTTCGAGCAGGCGGATGCCGGGCTGCAGGATCGTGCCGCCGCGACCGCGCACCCGCACGCCGGCGGCGATCTCCTCCACCGGCAGGTAGCCCGCGTCGTAGGCGGCCGCATCGCAGTAGACGACTCTGGCTCGCGGCACGTCTCGGGCCAGCGCGTAGGACGCGATCGCGCCGAGCCCTTTGCCGAGCAGGGTTACGTCCATCGAACCCGACGTATCGAGGACTACCCCGAAGGTCGGCAACCGCACGTTCTCCTCGGGGCGCACCCACGCCGTCGGCGGTGCGCTCGCCGCCCGCGGTGGCCAGCGCCGCACGGGCGGCGGCCGCGATACCCCGCGCGAACCGGGCGGGGTTGTCGACGCGTTTCGCGGTCTCGGCCGAGGTGAGCAGGAAGTCGGCGAACCCGGTGCGCGCGAAGGCATCCGGCACTGCCGTATCGCGCCACCGGGCTGCGGCAGCGTGCTCGTCGGCCAACTCGGGCGTCGGCGGGATGTCGGCGGGGCGGGTGCCGATCTTCATCGTCGTCAGGTAGGTGTCGACGGCGGCACAGCACGCCGCGCGGTAGGCCGGATGCGGTGCGCGCACGTCGCGCCTGCCCTCGGGGTCTCCCGGGTCGAGGCCGGTGATGTTGGCGGGCACCGTGTTTCGTGGATCGAGGTGACCGAATCCGGCGTGGAGCAGGCAATGCGCGAACACCCATGCCCATTCCTGTGCGGTGGCCCGGCGTTTCGGGTGATAGCCCACGTAGCTGCCGCTCAGCCGCGCCCACACCGCACGAGGAGTCCGCTCGTCGAGGCGGTACAACTGGGTGGCCAGCGGCCGCAACGCCGGGTGGGCGCATGCCGCCTTCCAGCCGTCGTCGACCGCCTGCTGCCACGGATCCGCGACCGTGCGCCGCTTGCGTGCCATGCTCAGCGCCGCGCGGCCAGGCGCGGCAGATCCCGCGACACCTCGATGAGGAACCACGACGGCAGTACCGGCATCCCCTCGGCATCGGAGGCGATCACCAGTTGCGCGCACTCCACCGAGATCTCGGCGAGTTCCACCAGCAGCGACTTGGCGCGCATCACGAAGCGCTGCACCGTCGGCGAGGTGTGCGCGCGGTCGCCGGGGAGATCTTTGATCAACCGGACGCGCATCGTCTCGGACAGGAAATAGAGCAGGTCACGGTCGGCCGGGTCACGCGGCCACCCGGCGTCACCCTTGAGCACCGCGTCCAGGTCGTAGGCGTGGCGGATCGTTTTCACGAAGGCGCGGAAGCCGGAACCGTGGCCGAGGGTGAGCGTGCCCGCGGCGAGGACCTGCAGGGTCGTGTCGTCGATGTCGTCGCCGCAGGAGTGCAGCGCGTCGGAGAGCATGTGCCAGCCGCGCGGCGTGGAGAAAGGTGCCTCGGTTTTGGGCGGCGCCGACCACAGGTGATCGGGGCGCTGGGTGAGGTAGCGGATGATCCAGGGGTGGATGTCGTGGGTGGTGGCCCACTGCAGCCAGTCGTCGACATCGGCGCGCAGGTGCAGGTGCACCATCCGGTTGACCAGTGCCGAGGCCATCGGCCGGGCGAGCGCGTTGTCGGTGGCGCGATTGCCCGCGCCGATCACCACCGAACCGGCGGGCAATTCGTAGGTCCCGATCCGGCGGTCCAGGATCAGCGAGTAGAACGACTTCTGCACTTCCGGTGAGGCGGCGTTGAGTTCGTCGAGGAACAGGCAGTAGGGCTCCGGTCGCGCGATCAGCTCCGGCGGTGCGAAGCGGCTGCGATCATCGACGATCTGCGGGACACCGATCAGGTCTTCGGGGGCGAGCTGGGTGCCGAGGAGCGTGACGCACTCCAGGCCGAGCGAATCGGCGAAGGTCCGCACGAGCGAGCTCTTACCGATTCCCGGCGCACCCCACAGGAACACCGGCCGCACCACCGCGACATGCAGCAGCAATTCCGGTAGTTGGTCCGGTGTCACGGTCACCGATGCTTGCACGCAGGTCCTCCCCTGTTCGATCAGAACAGAGCAGGCTAGCCCGCACGACTCCGGGCCCGCCAGCGAGTTTCGCCGACGGGCCCGGTGTCGATCGACTCCCGAATCAGCCCAGGGCGCGGGCGAATCCGTCGGCGAGCTCGGCGACCTGGGCGTCGGTCATGACGAACGACGGCGAGATCTGCATGGCGCCCGCACCGGCGGCGCGGCCCGAGATGCCGTGTTCGCGCAGGGTTTTCACCAGGGCGGGACCCTCGGACGGGTCGGCGAGCTGCACGGCCGCCACCGCGCCGAGTCCGCTGCGGACCTCAGCGACGCGGGGGTGGTCGGCCAACGGCGCCAACGCGGTGTGAAGGGTGGATTCGAGGCGGGCGGCTTCCTCCAGGAGGCCCTCGCGTTCGACGATGGCGAGGTTGGCCAGGGCCGCGGCGGCCGCGCCGGCGTGGCCGCCGTAGGTGTAGCCGTGGCGGAACCAGGTGCCGCCGGCGAAGAAGGGCTCCGCAAGGTGGGGAGCGATGAAGACCGCGCCCATCGGGAGGTAGCCGGAGGTGAGGCCCTTGGCGGTGGTCATCAGATCGGGCTGCAGGTCGAAGCGGGTGGAGGCGAACCAGGAACCGCCGATGCGGCCGAAACCGGTGACGACCTCGTCGGCGACGAACAGGATGTCGTGGTCACGGCAGATCTGGCGGACCTCGGCCAGGTAGCCCTGCGGCGGCGGGTACACCCCGCCCGCGCCGATGATCGGTTCGCAGAAGAACGCGGCGATCCGCTCGGCGCCGACCTCTTCGATCAGGGCGAGCAGGGACTTCGCGTCGTTCCATTCGACGGTGCGGGTGTCGTCCACCAGCACGCCGTAGCCCTCCTTGTTCGGCGCCAGACCGCCGAGCGCGGTGCTCGCGTAATGCATGCCGTGATAGGCCAGACGCCGCCCGACCAGGATTTTCTTGTCGGCGCGGCCCTGCTCGTGCCAGTAGCGGCGGGCCAGTTTCGCCGCGGTCTCCACCGAGTCGGAGCCGCCGGAGGTGAAGAAGATCTTGCTGCCGGGAACAGGGGCGATCGACGAGAGTTTCTCGGCGAGCTCCTGGGTGGGCGCTTCGGTGATGTCGCCGAAGTTGGAGTAGTGCGCGATGGTGCGCAACTGGTCGGCAACGGCGTCGGCGATCTCGCCACGGCCGTGTCCGACATTGGCGAACCACAACCCGGCGGTGGCGTCGAGGTACCGCTTGCCCGCGGTGTCGAAGACGTAGGCGCCCTCGCCGCGAGCGATAACGAACGCACCGTCACGATCGACGGCACCCATATCGGCGAATCCATGCCAGAGCGCATTCATGGCTCCACATTTACCCCACTGCGCCGACAGGCGCGCACCTGGCCCGCCGCCGGGTCAGCCTGCTGACTTGCGTTCGCGCCACCGAGCGGGCAGATCTCCCAAGCCGGCCATCGCGACCGCGAGCACGACGAACACCACCAGCAACACCACCAACCCGATCGTCAGCGACACGTATCCCTGCGTCCGTGGGTCGATGAACGGGTAGGGGTACCAGTCGACGATCGGGCCGCGGATCAGGCTGTAGACGCCGTAGGCGACCGGGAAGATCAGCCACAGGCCGATCAGTTCGAGGCTGGGGCGCAGGCGTTGCGCCATCGGGACGAGCAGCCAGTCCAGCAGCAGGACCAGCGGCACGATGCGATGCAGGACATCGTTGATCCACTTGTCGGTGAGCATCACGTCGACATTGGCCAGCAGGACCGCGTAGACGACCATCGTGATGAGCATGTACAGGGTGACCGCGCCGCGAAATATCTGCCAGCGCGGGCTCTGCGGCGCTATCAGGCCACCGACGAGCAGCACGATCACGGCCAAGATGTTGGACTCGATGGTGAAGTAGCTCAGATAGTTCGTGAGCGAGAACGTCGCCGAGTCGAGGTTCCGCACCGGGATCCAGACCAGGGCGAGGATTCCGAGCAACCCGAAACCGAGCCGAC
>NZ_JBHWZY010000281.1:0-7689 GCF_042727815.1 Nocardia sp. NPDC060220 | reverse complement strand
GATGCTGAACCTGGTGGTCAACACCTTGCGGCTGATGCTCACCGACGACCGGTTCGCCGGAGATGTGCTCGGCGGCAGCCTGTCCACGCGCGACGCGCTCGACGAAGTGCTGTTCACCGACCCGCCGCTGGCCAACTTCTGCATGACCTACCCGCGTCAGCCGATCCTGGTCGAGGACACCTGGCTGCCCGCACACGAACCGGTCGTCATCAGCATGTCGGCCTGCAACAACGATCCGGCCATCGCCGGGCGCGATGTCGTCGACAACCGGGCGCACCTGGCCTGGAGCGCGGGGCCGCACGGCTGTCCGGCCAAACCGGTGGCGTATCTGATCGTGCAGGACGCGATCGACCAATTGCTCGACGCGCTCCCGGAATTGAGCCTCGCCGTGCCGGTCGAGGATCTGGTGTGGCGGCCCGGCCCGTTCCATCGGTCGCTCGCGGCGTTGCCCGTGAGTTTCCCGAAGACACCGCCGCTGCCGATGCCCTGAATTCGCTCGCGAGGGCCCGACAGAGCGTGGGTCAGGACAAGGTCGCGTGACGCTCCCCGAATCGGTCGGCGCACTCAGGCTGCGAGCCGAGCGAGCAGGCGTCTGAGGACGGTGGCTTCTTCCGCGGCCAGGGTCGAGTGCAGGAACTGGTCCTCGGCAACTCTGATGCGTTTCTTGGTCTGTGCGTACAGAACACGTCCGCTCTCGGTCAGTCCTACGGTGCGCTGACGTTTGTCACTCGCACGAGAACGCGTGACGAGCCCGCGCACGGTCAGATCGTCGAGATGCTTGCCCAATCGCGTGGGATCGCGACGGGTGCGGCGCGACAGCTCTACCTGTGACACGCCCTGTGCCGACGTCAGTTCGCTCATGATCGCGTACTCCCACATCGACAGCCCGGCCTCACTCAGAATCGGTTCTTCCAATGCCGCCAGCTGCGGAAACACGCGAGCCATCAACGCGGCCAGATCTGGCTCGTCCTTCGCGTCGCCCTGCTCTGCCATGGACACCCTTTCCGATATCGTCTACCGTGGTAGAGGATCTAGCGCATCTACGCCCGATGCGTTCAGCATCTCCTACCGGACCGGCGACCGTGGAAGCGAGCTATGCGGTGGATGTATCCATGCTGCACACCCTGACCGAAGACCTGGCCTCGTTCCTGTCCGAGGTGACCCATGGCGATCTCAAATGTCCACTGCCGCATGGCACCGGCGACATCGGTGATCTGTACCTGCGCCTGATCGAGCAGAATCTCAGCATCGCCGCAGCGACCGCGGGTGATCCGACTCTGCACGGACCGTCGATCGCACCGATGGACAGAGCATCCCTTGATGTCTCCGTGGACAAGTGCTACGGCGATGCCGGACTCGACGCGGGCTATCGACGGACTGCTCGGCTCATGGAGAACGCGTTCGCCTCGGTGACGGACGCGAGCCGGCTCATTCGAATGAAGGGGGCCGGTGGGGCGGTCGACATCGAGACCCTTTACGAGGAACAGATCAGTAGCGCGGTGATACATACCTGGGACATCGCCCAGGCGCTCGGAGGCCTGCCCTATCAACCGGCCACCGACGTGACCCAGCGGATCCTGCGGGCAACCGTCGTGCGGATGACGCAGACTCACGCCACCTCTGCCGAGGGTGAAGTGGCCGATGATGCGGGCGCCTTCGAGTGTGTGCTCACCCTGACGGGACGCGTGCGCTGACGGGTTCGGCGCGATGTCGGTGACCTCCGGCGAACGCGCTGTGGCTCAGGCGATCTCGGCGGGCGCGGTCAGCGCGGCCTGCATGGCCACGCCGTCGACGTAGGTGTGCTTCGCCTTGACCGCGCCGTCCTCGACGGTGACCATGTCCGCGATATCCACATCGACGGCGCCGCCGGTGACGGAGGTGCCCGACAGCTTCCATCGCACCACCCAGAAGTCGTCGCCGACGCGCAGGTCGACCTGGGTGAAAGTCAGATCGGGGACGAGGGCGAAGGTCTCTGCGGCGGCGGTTCGGATTTCCGCGCGCCCGTGCGCGGGTGTGCCCCCGGAGTGCAGGTGGAAGACCGAATCGGGCGTGTGTAGCGCGGCGATCCGGTCGGGGTCGCGCTCGGCCCAGCAGGCGTGATAGCGCTCGAACAGATCCTTGGTGGCATCGGACATAGTCCCCCAGCCCTTCCAATATACAAACAGGATGACTGTATGTTCCCGAATCCGGTGTGGCCGGTCAAGGGGCGAACGGCCTCGGATCTGCCGCGACCCTCGTCCTGTCCTAGACTTCGACGTCGCCATGAATCCTGATCGCCGGACCCAAGCCGAACGCTCGGCCGCCACGCGTGCCGCGGTGATCCGTGCCGGGCGAGAGCTGTTCGGGCAGTTCGGGTACGGGGCGGTGAGCACGATCGCGGTCGCCGAGGCGGCCGGGGTCAGTCGCGGCGCGCTCTATCACCAGTTCGGCGAGAAGCGGGATCTGTTCGAGGCGGTGTTCGAGGATCTCGAGCGCAGCTTGGTGGAGGTGATCGCCGCCGCCGTGGCCCAGGCGCGTGCCGAGGATCCGATCGCGAGCCTGATCGTGGGCTGCCTGGCGTGGTTGCAGGCCTCGACCGCGACCGAGGTGCGCCGGATCGCGCTGCTCGACGCGCCCGCGGTGCTCGGGTGGGCCCGGTGGCGCGAGATCGAGTTGCGGCACACCATCGGCCTGGTGGAGAACGCGATGGCCGGTGCCATGGCCGCCGGCCGGATCAGGAAGCAGCCGGTGCGGCCGCTGGCGCTGGTGGTGGTCGGTGCGCTGGACGAGGCGGCGCAGTACCTGGCGCATTCGGCGGACGCGGGGGATATCGTCGCTGTCCGCGCGGTGATCGAGCAGCTCATTTCCGGCCTCGCCGTCGATCAGGGCGGGTAGTTCACAGGCTCGGTAGGTTAGGCTTGCCTAATGACGACTGGGACTGTGAATCGACCGGCCATGGTCTACGCGCCGCTGACGGTTCGTCGCGCGGTACGGCTGACGCCGCGGATGGTGCGGGTGACCCTCGGGTGTCCGGACCCGGCCGCCCTCGTCGACGCCGGGCCCGACCAGTACACGAAGCTCTTCTTCCCGCTGCCGGGCAGGCCGCGTCCCGTCGTGCCACCGCCACTGGACGACTCGGGCAGCGTGATGAGTTGGTACCAGCGCTATCTCGCGATGCCCGACGAGATCCGCCCGCCGATGCGGACCTACACGGTCCGGGCGCAGCGGCCCGAACTCGGCGAGCTCGACATCGATTTCGCCCTGCACGCCGAGCACGCGGGTCCCGCCTCGGACTGGGCGTCGACCGCGGTGGCGGGCGACGAGATCGGCCTGCTCTGCCCGCCGCACGCGCTCTACACCCCGCCCGCCGCCCCCGAGTGGCAGTTGCTCGTCGGTGACGAGACCGCCGTTCCGGCGATCGGCGCGATCATCGAACGCCTAGCCGTGGGAGCGCGAGCGCGAGCGTTCATCGAGGTCGAAGGCCCGGCCGACGAGCAGGGCTTCGAGACCCGCGGCGACGTACGGATCGAGTGGGTGCATCGCGGCGATCGCCCGCACGGCGACGCGGTGGTCGCCGCGGTGCGTGCGGCCGAGCTCCCCGCGGGCGTGCCCTACGCGTGGATCTCCGGTGAGGCCGAGTTGGTGAAGCTCACCCGGCGGAATCTGGTCCGCGACCGTGGTGTCGACAAGCGCGCGATCACCTTCACCGGCTACTGGCGTCAGGGTCGTAGTGAGGAGGACAACGGCCGCGAGAAGGTGCGCCGTGCTGTCGCCGGTGAGCCACCGGTCCTCGACGAGGACTGACGCGCATCGTCCCGCCGCCCCATCTGTGATGCCACTAATAGTTATTGCACTAACTATTAGTGGCGTAATAGTGTGTGGGCTGAGAAAGGTGGTGGACGATGCAGGAGCTCGACGACCCGCTGCGGCTCGACCGGCAGGTGTGCTTCGCCCTGGCGGTGGCCAATCGATCCGTGCTGGCGGTCTACCGGCCGCTGCTCGAACCGCTCGGCCTGACGCATCCGCAGTATCTGGTGATGCTGGCCCTCTGGGGTGAGGCGCCGATGTCGGTGAAGGCCGTCGCCGAGGCGATCCAGCTCGACTCCGCGACCTTGTCACCGCTGCTCAAGCGACTCGAATCCGCCGGTCTCATCACCCGCCGCCGCGATCCGCACGACGAGCGCACGCTGCACATCGACCTCACCGAGGCGGGCCGTGACCTGCGTGAACAAGCCGAGCAGATCCCGCCCGCCGTCGTGGCACGCCTCGGCGTGAGCCTGGCGGACCTGGAAGAACTGCGCGATGTCCTCGGCCGGGTGAACGCGGCCGCGCGACGCGCATCCGATGTGAGGGAGCAGCAGTGAGCAACTCGACCCCGAATCCCTGGCAGCGCGTTCGCTACATCACCGGCGGAACCCTGCCGCCCTCGATGTCGGACTGGGTGCTCGCCGATCTCACCGGCCCCGGCGCGACCCGCCGATACCTGATGCGCTTCCTGCTGCCGGTGCTGCCGGTGCTGTGCCTGTTCTTGCTGGTCCCGGGCCCGCTGTGGATAGGGCTGTCGATGATGGCGTTGCTGTACCTGCCGCTGGTCTACTTCACTGTGGCGTTGGTCTACGTGTACCGGCGGCACCGCCTGGTCAGCCATGGCTTCGATCCCGAGTTGGCCAACGAGGCCGAACGCCGTCGGACCGAGGCCGAACGCGTTGCCTACGAGAGTCGCCACCACCGCGGCTGAGCTGAGCCGCGACGGATCGAGGACGCGCGGACCGAACGGGGGAGTCAGCCCGCACGCAGGGTGGGCCCGACGAATCGTTCGACCAGGTGACGTTCCGCCGTGGCGTCGGGCAGCGGCCAGGTGAGCAGCGACAACACGACGCGCACGACCCAGCCCGCGGCCTCGTCGTCGGGGGCGATCCGGGTCAGCGCGGTCGCGATGTGACCGAGTTCCGGTGCGCCGGCGAGGAATTCGTCGGTGTCGGGAGAGCGGTGGCGGATCAGCCACTGGCGCAGCACCGGGTCGGCGCGGATCGCGGCGACGGCGGCCAGGATCGCCTCGACGGGTCGTCGGCGGGGCGGGACCGAGTCGACGGCCGCCTCCACGCGCGCGACGACGGAGCCCGCGGCCCGGACCATCACGGCGCGTATCAGTCGTGGTTTGCCGCCGATGCAGCGATACAGCGTCGCACGCGAGCACCCCGCGGCCGCGGCGATGTCGTCGGCGGTGACGTTGTCTATGCCGCGTTCGAGGAACAGCGCGAGGGCGGCGCGTTCGATGCGGTCGACCGCGATGGTGCGTCGGTCACCGCCGGCCAGCCAGTCGACTTGGTCGCTCACCGGGGAACCTCCACTCGTGTCTGTCTCAGGGTGAGACGTTCGATGGAATCTGTCTAGCCGAATCCGGCCAGGCTGAGGGGTTTTTCGACGAAGTACGCGGCGGATTGCGGGGCAACGCGGTCGCTGGGCTGTCTCATCTCGAGACAGTCGTTGACCACATGCCTCTGCGCGGTACACGGTGAGCGCCGACAGCCCGACCAGGAAAGGCGGCAGCCGTGACCACGGACCTCGAAGCGATCGACCTGTTCGATGCGACGGTGCTCGACGACCCCTACCGGATGTATCGCGCCCTGCGTGAACAAGCGCCGGTCTATCGGGTACCCGGCACCGATTTCTTCCTCGTCGCCTCGTGGGCCGAGGTCACCGAGGCGACCCGGCGCCCCGCGGAGTTCTCCTCGCATCTGACCGGCGTGCTCGTCGCCCAGCCGGGCGCGGCGCCGATGACCTTCGACCTCGACGCGACCGGGCAAGCGGTCCACGTGCTCGCCACCGCCGACAGCGACGTCCATGCCGTTCACCGCGGCATCGTCGGACCGGCTCTGGCCAAACGGGTGCGCACGCTCGGCCCGTTCGTCACCGCCCTGACCGAACGGCTGTGGGCGGAAGAACTCGACGGCGATCGGATCGACTGGGCCACCGGGGTCGCCGATCGTTTGCCGCTGGCGCTGATCGCCGAACTCGTCGGTCTGCCGGGGACCGATGTCGCGAAACTGCTCTCGCTGGCCTACGACTCCACCGAGATGCTGGGCGGTGTCGTCGCCGAGGGCCGGATGACCGAGCTGATCACCTCCGCGGCCGAGCTCGCCCACTACGCGTACCTCGCGATCGGCAATGCGAAAGACCGTGTTGCCGATCGAGATTCGCCGCGAAGCCTGCTCGAGGTGCTTGTCGCCGCGATGGATGCGGGCACGATCGACGAGCAGCAGGCGGTACTGATCGTGGTGCAGCTGATCGGTGCGGGAGGGGAGTCGACCGCGGGTCTGATCGCCTCGGCGGCGCGACTGCTCGCCGCCGACCTCACTCTGCAGACCCGTCTGCGTGAACGCCCCGAGCTCGTCCCCGCGTTCCTCGACGAGGCACTGCGCCTGGAGTCACCCTTTCGTGGCCACCACCGCCACGTCATGGTCGATACTCGGCTCGGCGGTGTCGAGCTGCCCGCGGGCAGCCACCTGCTGTTGCTGTGGGGTGCCGCCAATCGCGATCCCGCCGTCTACCCGGATCCCGATATCGTCGATCTGGACCGGCGGCGCGGCCGTGCCCATGCGGCGTTCGGTGCGGGTGCCCATTTCTGCATCGGGTCCGCCTTGGCTCGGCTGGAAGCGACCGCCGCGATCACCCTACTGCTCGAACGCACCGAACGGTTCGAGCTGATCGAGCAGGAGCCGCCACGCTGGGTGCCCAGCCTGTTCGCCCGTCGCCACGCGACTCTTCCGCTGCGCATCACCCGGCGCTGAACACGGGTTCGGCGGGGACGAGGCCGGGTCGTCGGCACGGTGTGGCACGGTGTCGGGGTGCGTCCCCGTCTGTTCCTGCCCGCCTGCCTGCTCGCGGCGACAGCGCTGTTCGCCGGCTGCGCGTCCACCACCACGGACGCGAACCCGGCGACGTCGACCGCGACGGCCGTTTCCTCGGAGAGTGCCGTGCCGCCGACTTCGCCCGCCGTGAACCACACGGTTGTCCTCGATCCCGGTCACAACGGTGGCAATGCCACCCATCTCACCCAGATCAACGCACCGGTGCCCGATGGGCGCGGCGGCACGAAGGCCTGCAACACCACCGGGACCTCGGCCGCCAGTGGCTACACCGAGCACGAGTTCACCTGGGACGTCACCCTGCGAGTGCGCGACCTGCTCGCCGCCCGCGGTGTTCGGGTGATCCTCACGCGCGCCGACGACACCGGCGTCGGACCGTGTGTCGATGAGCGCGCCTCGATCGCGAATGAGTCGGGCGCCGACGCGGTGGTCTCGATCCATGCCGACGGCAATACCGGTGCGGACGCGCACGGATTTCACATCGCCTACGCCGAACCTGCGCTGAATCCGGTGCAGGCCGAGGCGGGGACGCGACTGGCGAGGGCGTTGCGTGATGCGATGATCGCCGGTGGCGCGGTGCCCTCGACCTATGTGGGATCGGCGGGACTGGATCCACGGGCGGATCTGGCCGGGCTCAACCTGGCCGAGCGACCGAGCGCGCTGGTCGAATGCGGGAACATGCGCTCGGCGACCGACGCCGCGCTCATCGAGACCCCCGAGGGCCGGGCTCGCTACGCCGAACTCGTCACCGCCGGAATCCTCGCGTTCCTAGGCTGATTCGGGCGCCCGTCCGCCTATTTCGGAGGAGTCGCGCAAAGTTCGCCAGGCTCCCTGCTGTGGG
>NZ_JBHWZY010000280.1:0-7705 GCF_042727815.1 Nocardia sp. NPDC060220 | reverse complement strand
ACGGCCTCGCCCGGCTCGATCCGCAGATCGATGCCGTGCACCACCTCCTTACCCGCGAACCCGACTCGCAGATTCTCGACCGCGATCAGACTCATACCGATGGCCTTCCGTCATAGTGCCGCTGCCAGTGCCGTCCGAGCGAGCTCACCGCGATCACCGTGGCGGTCACCGCCACGCCGGGCAGCACGGCGATCCACCAGGCATTGCGCAGATAGTTACGTCCCTCGGCGAGCATCGCGCCCCATTCCGGTTCCGGCGGCTGCGGACCCATCCCCAGGAAGCTCAGACCGGCCGCGCCGAGGATCGCGGTGCCGAGGCCGATGGTGGCCAGGATCGGGACCTGCGCGACCGCGTGCGGCAGGACGTGCCGCCGCACCAGCGTTGCTCTGGTGAGCCCAAACGTCCGTGCCTGTTCGACATACCCGGACTCCTGCACGACGAGGGTCTGCGCGCGCACCACCCTGGCGAACCGGGGGATCGAGGCGATGCCGAGCGCGAAGATCAGGTTCGTGGTGCCGGGACCGGTGAACGAGATCAGGACCAGTGCGAGCAGGAGATCGGGGAAGGCCGAGACCACGTCGAGGAACCGGGTGATCAGCTCGTCGAGCGACCCGCGCGCCAGCCCGGACAGCAGGCCGAGCGCCGTGCCCGCCACCACCGCGATCGCGACGGCGGTGACGCCGATCAGCAGCGAGTAGCGCGCACCGTGGATGACCCGGGTGAGAACGTCGCGGCCCAGGTGATCGGTGCCGAACCAATGCTGCGCACTCGGCGGCAGTTGGGCGGCAAGGGGATCGGCGGCGAGCGGATCGGCACCGGTCAGCAGGGAAGGCGCGACCACCGCGATCACGACCAGTCCCACGGTCAGCGCGGCGACCGCGACGCCCGGCGCGACGGCGAAGCCCTGCGCGTGCGGTACTCGGGTGGCCGTCATCGATTCCCTCCATCGCGTGAGTCACGGCGCAGGCGTGGGTCGAGCCACAGGTAGAGCAGGTCGACCAGCGTGCTGATCACCACGTAGACGAACGCCGAGAGGATCGCCACCGCGAGCACCACTGGAAGATCCTGTGCGAGAACGGCTTCGACGGTCACCCGCCCCAGGCCGGGGCGACCGAAGACTTCTTCGATGATCACCGCACCGCCCAGCAATCCGCCGACCAACCAGCCGGTCAGGGTCACCGCGGGCAGGGCCGCGTGGCGCAACCCGTGCCGCAGCCGCAGCGCGCTCTCGCTTACCGACCACGACCGCACCGTCACCGCGAACGGTTCGTCGAGCGCTCGCTCCAGCCCGTCACGCAGCACCTGGGAGATCACCGCGCCCAGTGACAGACCGAGTGCGAGTGCGGGCAGAACCAAGGCCGACAGCCCCTTGTTCGCCGCCACCGGAAAGATCTTCAGCTGGAAGCTGAACACCGACAGCAACACGATGCCGAGCCAGAAGGAGGGCGTCGAAACAAGCGCCAGTTCCACCGCGTTCGCGATGGCGCGCGATCGCCGCCGCTGCGCCGTGCTCGTCGCGACGACGACCGCGAACACCAGCGCCACCAGCAACGCGGCACCGGTCAGCGCCAAGGTGGGGCCCGCCTGCGAGCCGATGACTTCCGACACCGGCCGCTGCAACACGTAGGAACGCCCGAAATCCCCGTGCGCCACATTCCACAGGTAGCGGGCGTACTGGACAACGGCCGGGCTGTCGAGTCCCCATTCGGCACGGATGGCGGCCTCGACCTCCGGGGTGCGCTGCTGTTCGCCGAGCAACACGTCGACCGTGTCGCCCGGCGCCAGCCGCACACCGAGGAACGACAGCGTGGTCGCGCCCCACAGCACGCCGAGACCCGTGATCACCCGCAGCGTGATCCTTTTGGCTGTGCCGACGCGAGCATCGCTGTCCACGGTGGTGGTCACGACCTCCGGTGCGATCGCTTCCGTCGTCATCGGTGGCTATCCACGATCGACCCAGATGTCGTACGCGTTCTCCGCGAGCTGCTTGTACGGACGGTATCCCGCGCCGTACACGTGGGCCGCCGTCGCGATCTGGTTCTCGGGAATGTAGAGCGGCAGCCCGTAGGCCTTGTCGACGATCGCGAAGCGCTGCAACGCCGCGTACTGCTTGGCCCGCTCGGCGGAGTCGGTGGTCGAGGCGGCGGCCCGCAGCCAGGTGGACAGTTCGGGATCGGTGGCGCGGCTGTAGTTCAGCGTGCCCAGCGGCGTCGGCGGGTACCAGTGGTTCTCGATGTCGATGCCGCCGGTGATGGTGTCGGAGTTGGCGATCGACCCGAAGGCGTTCTTCTTGCGGAGCTCGCTGTAGGTGCCGAGGTCGACGTAGGACAGCTTCAGATCGATGCCCGCGTTCTGCTTGGCCTGCGCCTGCACCGCCTGCAACAGCACCTCACGCTGATCGCGCACCGTCGACTGGGCCTGCACCAGTTCGACGGTCAGCCGCTGGCCGTCCTTGGTCCGGAACCCGTCGGAATCCTTTGCCGTCCAGCCTGCTTCGTCGAGCAGCCGGTTCGAGGCGGTCTTGTCGGCGCCGTAGGTGCCCTCGATGCTCTTGTCGTAGAACAGGGTGTCGACGCTGGAGGCGATGCCCCAGCCGCGGGTGCGCTCGCCGCGATAGATCGACTGCAGCACCGCGTTGACATCGACAGAGTTGTTGAGCGCCTTGCGGACTCGTTGATCGGTGGCCGGGCCGGAGGTCGCGTTCCAGTACAGCGTGTACGGGCTGCCGTTGTTCAGCCCGGTCGAATAGGTGAAGTCGGGATTGTCCCGGAACAGTGCGGCGTCGTTGCCGGAGACACCTTCGATGAGGTCGACCTGACCGGAGGTGAGCGCGCCGGTGCGCACCGACGACTCGGGCAGGAAACGGTAGGTCACCTCGTCGAGGTAGGCCGGACCCTGATGCTTGGCGCTCTGCGGCGCCCAGTTGTAGTCGGGGTTCTTGCGGAAGTGCAGTTCCTGACCCTTCACGTAGCGGTCGAGGATGAACGGACCGGTCCCCGCGATCTCCGGCCCACCGGCCTTGAGCTGCGGCTTGTCCCACGCGGCCGAGGAGATGATGGGGAAACCGGCGGCGAAGTCGAGGAACGGCGCGTACGGGTCCTTCAGGGTGAACACCACGGTGCGCTCGTCGCGGGCGGTGACCGCGGCCAGATGTGACAGCGGCCCGGCGGACCAGCCGCCGGAATAGGACACGTCCTGCATCGTGGTGAAGTTGCGCGCCACGGCGGTCGCGGTGAGCGGATTGCCGTCGGTGAACTTCACGCCCTCACGCAGGGGGAAGGTGTAGGTGAGCCCGTCGGGCGAGATCTCGTGGCCGGTGGCCAGCCACGAGACGAAACCGCCCTCGGTGGTGCGCGCGAGGAGCGACTCGAAGACGTTGCGCAACATCAGGTGCGTATTGCTCTGCCCGTTGAGGTGCGGGTTCAACGTGGTCGGCTCGGTCTCCACCCCCCACGTCAACGAGCCGCCGCTGACCGGTTGCGCCGATTCGCGTGCCGCGGTGTCCGTTCCACCACACGCGGTCGCCAGCACGGCCACCGCCGATACCAGAGCTGTGGCAAGTAGTCGCCGATGTCGCATCACAGCGCGGCGCCCCTCTCTTCGATGAGAAACAGTGATTGAGCTGTGGTGACCACGGCGCCTTCGGCCGCGGTCACGGTGACGATCCCCGCATGGGTGGCGGTCAGTTCGTGTTCGAGCTTCATGGCCTCGACCACGCCGAGCAGCTGTCCCTTCTCGACCGGGTTGCCCGATTCGACGTGGAGCTGCACGAGGGTGCCCGGCATGGGCGAGCGGATCTCGGGATCCGTCGCCGTTGTGCCGAGCGAGTGGTATTCGGCGTAGCGCACCTGCCGGGAAACCCCGGCTACCTGGCAGCTCCAGCCCTCGCCGTCGCGTCGTACGACGCAGGGGGTGGAGCCGACCGTGATCGTGTCGCCGTCGGTTCGCCGAGCGGTGATGCCCACATCGGTCGTCGGCCGGGTGGTGGCATCAGGGCCGGTGGTGGCTTGCGCGGCGGTGCCGCTCGAGTCGACGGTTCCCTCGCGCACGAGCACCGCGTCGCCCTCGTAGCCGCCGACTCGCACCGTGAAGGCGCGCCCGTCGACCGACAGATCGAGGCTGCCGAGGTCGCGATCGGCGGGATCGAGCCAGGCCCGATCACCTCCAGGCGCCCCGGTCGACCATGGTGTCGCACGGTCGGGCGCGGTCAGCGCGGCGGCCACCGCGAGGGCGCTCAGTTCGTCGGGATCGGCGAACTCGGCGACCGGATCGATCCGGTCCAGATAGGCGGTGTCGTGCTCGGCGGCCGCGACGATCGGTGCGGCGAGCACACGTGCGACGAAACCGAGGTTGGTCGAAATGCCCTGCCAGCGAATGTCTTCGCATGCTCGCCGTGCGGCGGCGAGCGCGCCGTCGCGGGTGGTGCCGGTGGCGACGAGTTTGGCGATCATCGGATCGAACCCGCCGCTGACATCGAGCCGGCGGGTGAAGGCGCGTTCGACGCGAACATCCGGCCAGTGGGTGACCTCCAGCCCGCCAGGGCACGGCAGGAACGACCGGAACGGGTCCTCGGCGTACATCCGCACCTGCACCGAAGCGCCCGAGTACGCGATGTCCGTCTGCTCGGCGGGCAGCGGTTCGCCCGCGGCGACCCGCAATTGCCACTCCACCAGATCGAGGCCGGTGATTTCCTCGGTGACGGTGTGCTCCACCTGCAAGCGCGTGTTCATCTCGATGAAGAAGAACTCGTCACCGACCAGCAGGAACTCGAAAGTTCCCGCGCCCACGTACTGCAGAGCCTTCGTCCCCTGCACCGCGGCGGCGAACATCGCCGTGCGCACCGCATCGGGAATCCGTGGGGCCGGGGCCTCCTCGATCACCTTCTGATGCCGCCGTTGCAGCGAGCAGTCGCGATCGAAAAGGTGAACAGCGTGGCCGAATTCGTCGCCGAAGACCTGCACCTCGATGTGACGTGCGCGCTCGACGTACCGCTCCAGATGCAGGCGGCCGTCGGCGAAAGCCGCTGTCGCGGTGCGGGATGCAGACGCCAGTGCCTCGCGCAGTCCGGCGGCCGAGCGCACCACCGACATGCCCTTGCCGCCACCGCCGCCCGCGGGCTTGACGATCAGCGGGTACCCGATGTCGGCTGCCCCGCCCACCAGGGCGTCGAGGTCTTCGCTCGCCCGCACGGTGCCGGGCAGTACCGGCACACCCGCCTCGGCCATGACCTGGCGCGCGGAGGACTTGTCGGCCATCGTCTCGATCACCCGGGAACTCGGGCCGGCGAACACCAATCCGGCAGCCCGGACCGCGCGCGCGAAATCGGCGTTCTCGGACAGGAACCCGTATCCCGGATGCACGGCGTCACAACCGGTTTCGGTCGCGGCGTGCACCAGCGCCTCGATATCGAGATACCCCTCGGGCAGCGCGACGGTCGACACCGCCGCCGCGTGATAGGTGAGCGACCGGTCCGCCGCCACGCTCACGGTCACGTACTCGATGCCGAGGCGATCGCAGGTGCGGGCGATCCGGGCGGCGATCTCGCCCCGGTTCGCGATGAGTAGTCGGGAGATCACAGCCGGAACACCCCGAAGTTCGAACCCGCGGGCTGCGGCCGATCCCAGCGCTCGTGCGCCAGCGACAGGCACCGTGCCAACCACGAGCGGGTGTCCTCCGGTTCGACCACGGCGTCGATCCACATGCGGGCCGCGATATAGGTCGGCAGCGATTGGCGCTCGAAGCTGTCGATGATCGGCTGCTTGATGGCGGCTTCCTCGGCGGCGCTGAGCTCCTTGCCCTCGCGGCGCAGCCGGTCACGCTTGAGGATCGCCATCACCGCCGCTGCCTGTTCGCCACCGACCCCGGTGGAGCGGGCATTGGGCCACATCGCCATGAACTGGCCGCCCATCGACCGCCCCGACATCGCGAAATTGGCGGCGCCGAAACTGCCGCCGATCACCAGCGAGATCTTCGGCACCGTGGCGCACGAGACCGCGTTCACCATCTTCGCGCCGTGTTTGGCGATTCCGGCCCGCTCGTACTCCTCGCCGACCATGAACCCACTCACGTTGTGCACGAACAACAGTGGGATGCGGCGCTGTTCGCAGATCTGGATGAAGTTGGTGGCCTTGAGCGCGCTGTCGGGGAAGATCACGCCCTGATTGGCGATGATCCCGACCTCGTAACCCGCGATCCGGGCGGTCGCGCAGACGATCGTGATGCCGTAGTCCTTGCGGTACTCGACCCACGAGGTGGCATCGACCACGCAGCGCAGAATCGCGCGGACGTCCATCTCCTTCTTGGTGGTCGCCGGAATCAGATCCGGCAGCCGCGCCGGATCGTCGGCGGGCTCGAGCGCCTCGAAGGCCGGCGGACGCACACGGTCACCGGGGGTACGGGACACGATGTCGCGCACCATGGCCAGCGCTTCCAGTTCGTTCGCCGCGAGATGATCGGCCACCGCGGTGTCGCGGACGTGCAGATCGGCGCCGCCGAGAGTCTGCGCGTCGACCACCACGCCCGTGGCGGCCTCCACCAGCTGCGGCCCGCCGAGGAAGACGGTGCTCAGATCCTTGACCATCACGGTCTCATCGCTCATCGCCGGGATGTAGGCGCCACCCGCCGTGCAGATGCCGAGCACGGCCGAGATCTGCGGCAAGCCGAGGGCCGACATCTCCGCGATATTGCGGAACATCTTTCCGAGGTGCTCCTCGTCGGGGAAGATCTCCTCCTGCAACGGCAGGTAGATCCCGCCCGAGTCGGCCAGATACACACACGGCAGGCGGTACTCCCTGGCCAGCTTCTGCCCGCGCAGGTGCTTCTTGATCGTGAGCGGATAGAAGGTTCCGCCCTTCACGTGCGGATCGTTGGCGAACACCATGCACGGTCTGCCGTGGATGGTGCCGATGCCGACGATCAGCGCGGCGGCGGGTAGATCGGTGTCGTAGACCTCGTGCGCGGCGAGGCGACCGATCTCCAGGAACGGTGTCCCCGGGTCCAGGATGCGGTTGACCCGTTCGCGCACCGGCAGTTTCGCGTCGCCGTGGCGCCGGCGCGGCGCCACGATCTCGGCGGTGTGGTCACGCAGCAGGGCGCGTTGGGCTTCGAATCCGAGGGTGTTCTCGATGACGGCGGTCATGCTGGTAGTTCCTCCCGGTCCTGATGCGCGGCGAGACTCGAGCTCAGGGTGTCGGCGAAGCGGCGGATCGTGTCGGGGTCGAGGTCGGCCCGCAGCATCAGGCGCAGGCCCGCGCTGCCGCGGCGGATGATCGGGAAGAACACCGGCGAGGTGTAGAAACCGGCGTCGAGCATGTCCCGGGCCACGGCGACGGTGACGTCCTCCTGCCCGATGCTCACGAACCGGATCGGCAGGCCGTCACCGGCGAGGTCGGTGTCGACCAGCGAGTCGAACAGGCGGACCCGCTCCTGGAGCGCGACCTGGAGCCGGTCGACGGTGCCGTCGTCGTGGAGGTCGCAGGCGGCGATGATCGCGCCGAGTCCGGCGGTGTTGACGCGCTGCGACCACATCAGCGGGCCGCTCGTGCGCAACAGGGTGGGCGTGCGGGACGCGTCGCCCGCCGCGCCGAAGAAGATCACGCCGCCGCTGGCGCCGAAGCCTTTGTTGAGCGAGGCGATCACGAGGGTTCGTTCCTCCCCGTACTGGAACTCCTGCCGAGGAGCCGGCGGCCGACGGGCCCGCCTACGG
>NZ_JBHWZY010000279.1:0-7715 GCF_042727815.1 Nocardia sp. NPDC060220 | reverse complement strand
AACCCCCTCGGGGGGGTGGGGGCTCTCTCTCGGGGGGGGGGCGTGGGGGGGGGGGGGGGGGCCCCCCCCCCCGCCCCCCGGGCCCCCCCTCCACCGCGCCTTCTCCGTGCTGCTGTTCGACTCGCACGGACACGTCCTGCTCCAGCAGCGCGCGGCGGTGAAGACCCGGTTCCCGCTCCAGTGGGCGAACACCTGCTGTGGGCATCCGCTGCCGGGCCAAAGCGTTGTCGAGGCGGCCGCGATCCGGTTACGCGAGGAGTTCGGGATGGCGGCCGACCTCACGAAGGTCGGCGTGTTCACCTACCTCGCCGGCGACGAGAAGACCGGCCGTGTCGAGCACGAGTACGACCACGTCCTGATCGGCGTGGTCGGCGATGTGCCGCCGCGGCCGGACCCGGCCGAGATCGCCCGCTGGGCGTGGGTCCCCCCGCGGGAGGTGCGTGCGGATCTGGCGGAGAACCCCGGCAAGTTCACGCCGTGGCTGTCCCAGGTGCTCGAGATCGCCGACCAGGCACACGAGCGCTGACCCGGCTGTCCCTGTTTTCTTTCTCGTCTCGGGTGCCCCCGTGGCGATTAACCGGTTAGATGCGCATATCTATATTTGTAGATGGTTCCGAGTTCCTTGGGGAACTCACAGGCTCACCACAGTCCGTGACCAGGCCGCCCGGCGAAACTGGACATCGAACGGTCCGCACGATGGCGAGTGAGGTAGCGATGGTCGAGGTCGAGATCAACGACGACACGGTGACGGTCAATGTGCTCGGTGGGCATCGCCTGCTCGCCCTGCGCCAGCAGGTCGTGATCGACCGCGCCGCGATCACCGAGATCGCCACCGCCGAAGTGGACCTGCGGCCCCCGTGGGTCCGCGCGCCCGGCACCTTCATCCCCGGCGTGATCGCCGCGGGTGTCTACCGAGGCAAGGGCCGCAAAGAGTTCTGGGACACCACTTTCGGCGGCAGCGCCGTGCGGATCGACTTGGACGGGCCGGACTTCACCCGTCTGGTCGTCGACGTCGACGATCTCACCGCGGTGCTGAACGCGCTGAGCACCGAGACCGCCGGCGTCTGAGCGGCATTCACGAACCGAAGGATTCCAGCAGTCCCGCGTAGGTCTTCGGCGGCGGCGTCGCGAACTCTCCCCTACCCGACTTGCGCAGGCCCATCGTTAGCAGCGACTGTACGGTCAATGTCGCCGCCGCGACGCCGTCGATCACCGGCACCCCGATCTCGTCGCGAATGTGCGCGCACAGCTCCGCCATTCCGGCGCACCCGAGCACCACAGCATCTGACCCGTCCTGCGCGACGGCGACCCGGCACGCCTCGGTGACGATCTTGCGCGCGTCCGGGTCGGTGTCGAGGGCGAGTACCGGGATCTCGCACGCGTGGATCCCCCGGCAGAACCGTTGCATCCCATAGTGTTCCGCGAGATCGGCCGCTCGCCCGATGGTGCGGCCGAGGGTCGTGACGACACTGAATCCGCGGCCGAGATGACTCGCGGTGTGCATGGCCGCCTCGGCGATCCCGATCACCGGCCCCGCCGCCAGTTCCCGTGCGGCGTCCAGGCCCGGATCACCGAAGCAGGCGATGACATACCCGTCCACACCGTCGGCCTCGCCCTGCCGGATCGCGGCGAGCAGGCCCGGCACGCTCATCGCCTCGTCATAGTGGCTCTCGATCGAAGCGGGCCCGATCTCGGAGGTGACCGCGTCGAGCAGTGTGCCCCGGCCCGCGACGGCCAGCGCACACTGCTCGATCGTGTCGGTCATCGCCCGCGTGGTGTTCGGGTTGACGACCCGGATGCGCATCAGACACCGACCTCCTCGGCAGCGGCCGTCCGCGCGGCGCCCGTCAGCAGGTAGTAGACGGCGAAGCCGATGCCGCACCCGATGAACCAGCTGTATTGGGCGGCGGAATGCATGCCGGGCAGGCTGTTGGCCAGCACCGGGAACACCGCCACCGCGGCGGCCACCGCGGTCGCGATGATCGCGGCCGGGTGATAGCCCTTCGCGTAGTAATACGTCCCCTGCTCCGACATCGTGAACAGGTCGTCGACGACCACCTTCTGCTTGCGCACCAAGTAGTAATCGCAGATCAGCACCCCGAACAGCGGTCCGATGAAGGCCCCGAGAACCTCGAGGGTGTAGTGGATGACGTCAGGATTGTTGTACAGATTCCAGGGGGTGATCAGCACGGAACCGACCGCCGCGATCATGCCGCCCGCCCGCCAGCTGATCCGCTGCGGACTGACGTTCGAGAAATCGAAAGCCGGCGAGATGAAGTTCGCGACGATATTGATCCCGATGGTGGCGACGGTGAAGGTGA
Organism: Nocardia sp. NPDC060220; assembly: GCF_042727815.1. Taxonomy (NCBI): domain Bacteria; kingdom Bacillati; phylum Actinomycetota; class Actinomycetes; order Mycobacteriales; family Nocardiaceae; genus Nocardia; species Nocardia sp. NPDC060220. The sequence continues at coordinate 5,394 of NZ_JBHWZY010000279.1, read as the reverse complement.
GTGCGCCGAGCACGATCGCGAAAGTGGAATCGATCTCGGCGACGGTGGCGACCGGATCGGTGATGAGCTCACCGTACACCGGCAATGTCAGGGAGGCGGTGACCACCACCAGTACCGAGAAGACCAGGAAATTCACCGGAAGCCCGAGGAAATTCCCCTTCTTCACCGCGGCGAAGCTCTTGCCGTATCGGGAGAAGTCACCGAAATTGAGCATCGGCCCCGAGAAATACGACACGACGAGTGCGATCGCGCCGAGCATCACCGGCACCGACGCCCAGCCGGTGTATTTTACATCGCCGAGTTTCAGGTCGATGGCACTCCAGCCCGCCTTCGCGATGAGGTAGCCGCAGAGCAGGAACATGACGACGTAGACGGCGGGACCGCAGAAGTCGATGAACTTGCGGATCGATTCCATGCCGCGCCAGAACACGCACGCCTGCACCACCCACAGCAGCAGGAAGCTGCCCCAGCCCAGGGCCGACAGTCCGAGGAACCCGTAGTCGGCGGTGACGGCGTAGGGTGCCAATCCCGGAAACAGTTTCACCAGAACGACATCCAGCGCCGCCGACGCGAGGAAAGTCTGAATGCCGTACCAGGCCACCGCGATCAGACCGCGGATGATCGCGGGGATATTCGCGCCGAGCACGCCGAACGCACTGCGGCAGATCACCGGATAGGGCACCCCGGTCATCTGACTGGGTTTCGCCACCAGATTGCAGAAGAAGTACACGATGGTGATGCCGATGAGCAGTGCGGCGAGCACTTGCCAACTGGCCAGTCCGAGTGCGAAAAGGCTTCCCGCCGTGACATATCCGCCGACGCTGTGCACGTCTGACATCCAGAACGCGAAGATATTGTAAGTGCCCCAGCTCTGCTTGCGCAGCGGCGCCAGATCCTCGTTCGTCAGCCGCGGATCGTACGTGGGCGGTTCGCCGGCGGGAACCGCCGAGGACGTAAGGGTGTCGGTCATGATCGTTCCCGTCCGAAAGGGTACATCTGCTGAACAGACGGTAAGTATCAGCAATTGCCCAGCGGTTTCCCGGGAATTTCGCGCCTATTGCACCGAAGATATATCTTCCGGCGCGAGCAGCCCGGTATCGGTCGGCAGGGTCGCGACCACGGTTTCCAGCCTGCGGTGGTGTTCCTCGGCGGCGACGAGCAGACGGTCGACATCGCGGGCGAGGAACGCGTCGAGCATGGCGATGTGGTCGATGTGCAGGCGCTCGCGGTCGAGTCGGTCGATGTGGACCATCGACTGCACCGGCTCGGTGACATTCCACGCGGCTTCGAGCATGTACAGCAGCCGGAACATCCGTGACGGCCGCGTCAGCGCCACGTGGAAGCTGCGGGACTGACGCTGGTACGACTCGGGATCGTCGTCGAGGATGGCGCGTTCGAGCAGGTCGTTCACCGCGAGCAGGTGCGCGCGTTCGGCCTCGTCGGCGTGCAGCGCGGCCGCGGCGAGTGATGCCGTCTCCAAAGTGTCACGCACGATGTACATTTCGCGCAGTTCACGGGCGGTGAGCTGGGCCACCTGGTAGCCGCGCTGCTGACGGTGGGTGACCAGGCCCTCCCCGATCAGCGTCTTGAGCGCCTCACGGACCGGGATGTGACTCACCCCGAACAGCTCGGCGACTTCGCGCAGCGGGATCACGGTGCACGGCGGTACGGCACCGTCGAGGATCACCCGGCGCAGTTCGCCCAGAATCACTTGCGGTCGGCCTGGCTCATCGACCACAAGCCTTGCGAGCAGCGCCGATCGTCGTCTCGGGGGCATGCAAGCATGCTATGGACCGCGTATTGCGTGCGCGGTGTTCGGTGTGACAGTTAGGAAACGATCACCGTACCGACCGGTCCCTAGTGTGTGATGGCATGCTCGAAGGATGGGAGTTTCGACAGCGCAGTCGGTGGATCGCCGTTTCGTCCGCTTGGTCACCGTCTTCGACCATCTGTTCCGCAAGCCCTCGCACGGCGGTGGCGCACTGTGCGTGTATCTGCACGGCGAGCCCGTCGTCGATGTGTGGGCGGGCTACGCGAGCCCTGGTGTGCCGTGGACGGCGGACTCGGTGGCGCTGGGCTTCTCCACCGGAAAAGGCGTGGCCTCCACCGTGATTCATCAGCTGGCCGATCGGGGACAGCTCGACTACGACAGCCCGGTCGCCGAGTACTGGCCGGAGTTCGCCGCGGCGGGCAAGGCCGCCATCACCGTGCGCGATGTACTCACCCACCGCGCCGGCCTGCACCGGCTGCGTGGCCTGCTGCCCGGGCCGATCGAGAGTTTCCTCGATGACGCTGCCGTCACCGCCGCGCTGGCCGCCGCCACTCCCGATCCGCGGCATCGGGTCACCAGCGGCTATCACGGAATCAGCTACGGGCACTTGGCCGCCGAGATCGTCGCGCGGGTGACCGGCCGAGCATTCGTCGATGTGGTGCGCACCGAACTGGCCGAACCTCTCGATGCCGAAGAACTCTGGTTCCGGGTGCCGCACGATCAGCGCCACCGCATCGCCACCACCTTCCCGCGCCTGCGCGCCGCGGGCATGGACTGGGACACCGGCTCCGATCTGCTCACCCCTACCCGTTTCGCCGCCGCCGCGGAGACCACCCCGCGCGGGTTCGCCGACCTGATCGTCGATGAGCGCGTCCACGATTCGGTGATGCCCGGCGTGAACGGTGTCTTCTCCGCCCGCGCGCTCGCCCGCGTGTATGCCGCCCTGGCCAACGGCGGCGAACTCGACGGCACCCGCATCCTCTCCCCCGGCTCGATCCCCCGCTTCGCCGCGCGCCAGGTCTTCACCCCCGACTACGTCCTGGCGTTCCGCATCCCCTGGGCCATGGGCTTCCACGGCGTCCCGATGAAACCCTCCAAGGCCGACCCGATCTCCGCCTTCGGCCACTTCGGCCTCGGCGGCTCCGGCGCCTTCGCCGATCCCGAAACCGGCCTCTCCCTGGCCTTCGTCACCAATCGTCTCGGCGGCAAACTCACCCCGCTCGGCGACGCCCGCCTCACCCGCCTCGGCACCATCGCCCACAACATCGCGAAGTCCTCGCAACTGCGCTGAGCCACTCGCCGGGCGGTTGATCACTGCACAATATGGACGCAACACCGGGATACCCGACTGGCGATGCCGAACCTGGCACCATGTGGCCGATGGAGACCGTGGGACTGGAGCGGATCGAGGAAGCCGCGCGATTGCTGGCGCCGGTGATTCGACGGACACCGATCGTGGGGTCGCGGGTGTTGTCGGAGCGGGCGGGTACGCAGGTGCTGCTCAAATGCGAGAACCTGCAGCGGACCGGGTCGTTCAAACCGCGCGGGGCCTACAACCGGATCGCCCATCTCCCGGCGGCGGATCGCGCGCGGGGCGTGGTGGCAGCCAGCGCCGGCAACCATGCGCAGGGGGTGGCGTGGGCGGCGAGCGAGCTCGGGATCGCCTCGACGGTGTTCATGCCGGTCGGGGCCTCGCTGCCGAAGCTCGTCGCGACGCGCGCCTACGGTGCCGACGTGCATCTGGTGGGCGACACGATCGACGAATCCCTGGACGCCGCACAGGAATTCGCTGATCGGACCGGCGCGACCCTGATCCATCCTTTCGACCATCCCGACATCGTCGCCGGTCAGGCGACGGTCGCGCTGGAAATCCTCGAGCAGGTTCCCGAGGCGGGCACGGTCGTCGTGCCCACCGGTGGTGGCGGTTTGCTCGCGGGTGTCGCGGTGGCGTTGCACGCGCTGGCGCCGAATGTCCGGGTGATCGGCGTGCAGGCGGCCGAGGCGGCGGCGTGGCCGGATTCGCTGGCGGCGGGCAGGCCGGTCCGGGTGCCACGGATGTCGACGATGGCCGACGGTATCGCGGTCGGACTACCCGGCGCGGTGCCCTTCGCCCATGTCGCCGAACTGGTGTCCGAGATCGTCACCGTCGACGAGGACGCCCTGTCCAGGGCCCTGTTGCTCTGCCTGGAACGGGCCAAACTCGTCGTCGAACCCGCGGGTGCGGCGGGCGTGGCCGCCTTGCTCACCTCCGCTCTCGAAGATCTGCCCGGCCCGGTGGTGACCATCTTGTCGGGCGGGAATATCGACCCGCTGTTACTCACGCGCGTGATCGGCCACGGTCTCAGCGCCGCGGGCCGCTACCTGGCCATGCACGTGACGATCGACGACCGGCCAGGCGCCCTGTCCGCGCTGCTCGCCGTGGTCGGGCGCGCCGGCGCGAGCGTGGTGGATGTCGTGCACTCGCGAACGGGGCCGTGGCTGGCCGTCGACGAGGTCGAGGTGTCGCTCACCGTGGAAACCCGCGGCTCCGCGCACCGCGACGACGTTCTGGACGCACTGCGTGACTCGGGTTTCCGCGTACACGCCGAGCTCTAGAACCCCGTGCGCGCACCGGGTTCCCGCACCACGCGCCCGGGGATCACCGCGTCAGTGCGCCATTTTCAGCCCGACCACACCGGCGACGATCATCACCAGGAACACGGCCTTCACGACCGAGAAAGCTTCCGCGCCGGTGACCATGGCATAGACGACGGTCAGGACGGCGCCGATGCCCACCCAGACCGCGTACGCGGTGCCGACGGGGAGATCACGCATGGCCAGGGCCAGCCCGGTCATGCTGGCTGCCAGGGCTACGCCGAAAACCACGGTCGGGACGAGCCGGGTGAACCCTTCGGTCCGGCCCAGCGCGGTGGCCCACACTGCTTCCAGTACACCGGAGATGACGAGCAGAATCCACGACATGACGAGCCTCCTGTGGCCGTCTTGTCGCGTTCCGGGTACGGCTACCCTCGTCCGGGAGCCCCGTTCGGGCTCACTGCCAAGTTGTCACACCGGCAATCTCTTGGCAAGCAGGTGGTGGGTGAAGTCACCACCTCCCCGCCTCAGCTCAACCAGGCGCGAGCGTCGTCCGCGGTCTTGCGGACCTCGTCGAGCTGTTCGGCCACACGCACACCGGCGGTGCCACCCCGCGCGTTACGCGAGGCGATCGAACCCTGCACCGTGAGCACCTCGCGCACACCGGCGGTGAGCGCGGGGTCGACGGCGGCGAACTCCTCGTCGGTCAGCTCGTCGAGACCGACACCGCGCGCCTCGGCGACGCGCACGCACGCACCGGCCGCCTCGTGGGCGACGCGGAACGGAACACCGCGGCGCACCATCCATTCCGCGATATCGGTGGCGAGGGTGAACCCGGCGGGTGCGAGTTCGGCCATCCGGTCGGTGTGAAAGGTCAGGGTGGCGACCAGGCCCGCGATGGCGGGCAGGAGCAGTTCGTCGGCGGCGGGCGCGCCGGGCAGCGGGCTGCCGTCGACGGCGAGGTGGTGGCGGGCGAGGACGCGCGGGAGATAGCCGGGCGCGGTGGTGCGCGTGTAGTACGGGGCGAGGCGCGCCGATCGCGTACAGCC
>NZ_JBHWZY010000278.1:0-7721 GCF_042727815.1 Nocardia sp. NPDC060220 | reverse complement strand
GGGCCTCGGGTGTGCAGCGGGTCTATCGAACCGGTGTCAGTTCCGGTTCCGCGGAGTCGGGTCGCCTGCGACCGAGCACCGAGTGCCTGCGCCCGTAGGCGAAGTACACGATGACACCGAGTGCCATCCAGATCACGAAGCGCAGCCAGGTCTCGATCGAGAGGTTGACCATCAGCCACACGCAGGCCAGAGCGCCGAGAACGGGAACCACCGGGACGAACGGAACGCGGAACCCACGCGGCAGATCCGGACGGGTGCGACGCAGCACCAGCACCCCGATCGACACCAGGACGAACGCGACCAGTGTGCCGATATTGACCATTTCCTCCAGCGTGCCGAACTCGACGAAACCGGCCAGCAGTGCGCACACCACACCGACGAGCACAGTCAGCCGCACGGGTGTGCCCTTCTTGCCGGTCTGCGCGAGACCGCGAGGCAGCAGACCGTCGCGGGCCATGGCGAACAGCACCCGGGTCTGGCCGAGGAACATCACCATCACCACGGTCGACAGCCCGGCCAGCGCGCCGATGGCGATGATGTTCTTCACCCAGGTGGCGCCGTGGATGGCGAAGGCGGTGGCCAATGTGGCGTTGCCGTCGGCCAGTTCGGTGTAGGACACCATGCCGGTGAGGACCAGCGAGACCGCGATGTAGAGCACCGTCACGATCGCCAGCGACGCCAGAATGCCGCGCGGGACGTCGCGCTGTGGGTTGCGCGTCTCCTCGGCGGTGGTGGCGACCACGTCGAAGCCGATGAAGGCGAAGAACACCAGGCTGGCCGCGGCGAGCAGCCCGTACCAGCCGTAGCTGGTGCCACCGGAGCCGGTGAGGAAGGCGAACAGCGACTGGTGCATCCCCTCGGCCTTCTCCGACGGTTGCGCCGGCGGGATGTAGGGGGTCAGGTTCGACGGCTTGAAATACGTCGCGCCGACGACCAGCACCAGCGCGATCACGCCCAGCTTGATCGCGACGGCGATGGCCGACACCCGCGACGACAGCTTGGTCCCGGTGGCCAGCAGCACGCCGACCACCGCGATGATCACCACCGCGCCCCAGTCGAACTTCACCGTGCCGAGGTGGAGCACCGGCGCCGATGATCCGAGCACTTCGCCGAGGTACTGCGACCAGCCCTTGGCGACCACCGACACCGCGAGCGCGAACTCCAGGATCAGATCCCAGCCGATGATCCAGGCGATCACCTCGCCGAAGGTGGCGTAGGCGAAGGTGTACGCGCTACCCGCCACCGGCACGGTCGAGGCGAACTCCGCGTAGCACAGGGCGGTGAGCCCGCACGCGATCGCGGCGAAGACGAAGGCCAGCGACACCGCCGGTCCCGCCACCGTGCCCGCGGTGCGCGCGGTGAGGGTGAAGATGCCCGCGCCGATCACCACCGCCACACCGAAGATCGTCAGGTCCTTCGCCGTCAGATCCTTGCGGAGCTTGGCATCCGGATCGTCGGTGTCCCGGATCGACTGTTCGACCGACTTGGTCCGGAACAGGCTGCTCTTGTTCATCATCGCAGCGACCTCGGAATGGCATCGAGACGGCGCTCGGCGAACCGGTTGGCGGCGGCGCCGGTCCCGATCCCCTCGGTGATGGCGGCGGCGATGATCTCGCGGCAGCGCGGGTAGATGTCGGCGACCTCGGCTTCGACCTCGGCCGGCGTGGCGGCGCGCAGTTCACCGGCCACCTGGATGAGGCCACCGGCATTGGCCACGAAATCGGGCACCCAGGTGATGCCGCGGTCGGTGAGCGCCTGCTCGACCTCGGGTGTCGCGAGTTGGTTGTTCGCCGCACCGCAGATGAGCTTCGCCTCGATCGTCGCGGCGCTCGCCGCGGTGAGGGTGGCGCCCATCGCGCAGGGGGCATACACGTCGACCGGCGCGGTGGACACTGTCGACAGCAGCCGGACGGCGGGCAGTTCGTCGGTGATGCGCCGCAGCGCCGCCTCGTTCACATCGGTCACGCAGACCTCGGCGCCGTCGGCGAGCAGCAGGGCGGTGAGTTCGCGCCCGACCTTGCCGACACCCTCGACGCCGACCGTGCGCCCGGCCAGTGTCGGTGCGCCCCACACGAACTCGGCTCCGGCCCGCATCGAGTGGAAGACGCCGAGCGCGGTCAGCCGGGCACTGTCGCCGCTGCCGCCCGCGCCGACACTGCGGCCGGTGACGTGGCTCGTGTGCCGACCGATGACATCCAGATCGTCGGTGTTCGTGCCCACGTCACCGGCGGTGATGTAGCGCCCACCGAGGGTTTCGACGAACCGCCCGTAGGCGGCGAGCAGGTCCTCGCTCTTGTGGGTGGCCGGATCGCCGATGATCACCGCTTTGCCGCCACCGAGATCCACCCCCGCCGCCGCGGCCTTGTACGTCATTCCCCAGGACAGTCGCAGCACGTCTTGCAGGGCCGCGGATTCATCGGCGTACGGGTAGAAGCGGGTACCGCCGAGGGCGGGGCCGAGTGCGGTCGAGTGGATCGCGATGATCGCCTTCAGCCCGGATCTGTCGTCCTCGCAGAACACGACCTGCTCGTGGGCGCGGGCGCTGAGCTCGTGCGATCGGCCGAAGACTCCTGCTTCGGTGTGCGCAACGGTCACTGTCGATTTCCTTTCCGGTTCCGCGCACCAGGGTTGTGCCCTGGGCGGCGGGGTTGTGGTGCCGCGGGTCCGCGGCAGTTCAGTTGTGCCGCTGGTGCGGCGACGTAGTGGTGGCGCGGGTGCGCTGCGGCGCGGCGATGTGCTCAGCCGCTTGCCGCGGCGATGCACGTCGCAGTGGCTGGGTTCGCGTGGCGGTGAGGACGTGGTCGAGCGAACGCGGAGGTGGATGGTGCCGTGGGCTCGGTGGCAACGTCTCCCGTCAGGAGTCGATGCCGAGCTCGCGCAGCTGGGCGCGGTAGAGCTCGACATTGCCGAGCTTGATGTCCTCGTAGCCGCGCACGACGTCGGTCAGTGCGGCTGCCGCAGTGGCTGTTTCGTAATTCTCGGTGGTCAGATCATGTGCCAGCCGGCGCACCATGTCGGTGTAGTGGGCCAGCAGTTCGCGTTCGACCTTGCGGACATGGGCGTAGCCGAAGGGGTCGAGCCTGGTGCCGCGCAGGAACTTGCCCTTGGCCAGAACCTTCAGCGCCACATGCGACTTCGGCCTGAGCCCGATCTTCTTGTCCCGGCCCATCGCACGCAGCATCGGGGGATGCAGCTTGTAGGTGAGCTTCTCGCCGCCGGGTACCTGGGCTTGCACATCGGCGAGGAAGTCCGGGTCCACGAGCAGCCGGGCTACTTCGTACTCGTCCTTGTAGGCCGTGAACTTGAACAGCCCGCGCGCGACCGCCGCACTGAATTCGGTGCGCTCGGTGACCGAACGTTCTGCCGCCCAGACGGATTTGACCGTCTCGAGGTAGCGGTGCGCCACCTTCGCGTTCTGGTAGCCGATCAGCTGAGCCGCTCGCAGCTCCACGATCCGGCGCACCTCGCCCTCGAAGCTGGTGTTCGCCAGCAACTCCGCGGGCGCCACCGGCTGGGTGCGCCGCGGTCGGCCTGTGTCGACCGCCGCCGCGAACGCCGCCGGATCGGCGACGGCGACCCGCCCCCACCGGAACGCCGCGATGGTGGCGTTCACCGCGACACCGTTGATCCCGATGGCCTCCTCGATCGCCGCGACCGGCAGGCGCAGCCCGCCGTTCTGGACGGCCGCGCCCACGATCAGGAAATTGGCCGCTGCCGTGTTCCCGAACAGCGTCAGTGCCGCCGCGAGCGCGTCGAAGTGACTGATCGAATTCGTCACCGTGGCAAGCCGATCCAGCAGAGTGTCCGTCGCGGGGTAGGCCACCGACTTGTCGAAGACCATGTCGCCGGTCGGGGTCTGGCTCGTCGACGCCACTGCCACGGTGCTCGCCGCGTCGCCGTACTGGAGGTAGCGGGGGTCGGTGGCGGTGAGCAGGTCGACGGCGAGCAGGCAGTCGGCGCTGCCGGGGGTGAGCCGGTTGGCCGGCTCCAATTCCGTTGTGGAGAACCGCAGGTGGGACAGCACCGGGCCGGCCTTCTGGCTCAGGCCGATCTGGTCCAGGCTCTCCACCTCGTAGCCTGCGCGCAGGGCGGCGGTGGCCAGGACCTGGTTCACCGTCACGATGCCGGTGCCCCCGATTCCGGCGATCAGCACGTTCTGGGTGCGCTGCGGTGCGTCCACGTCCGGGTCGGCTACGGCAGGCGGCTCTATGGTCTTGCGCGGCTCGACCTTCCCCTTGTCCGGGACCACTTCCACCGTCACGAACGAGGGGCAGTCGCCGTCCAGGCAGCTGTAGTCGGTATTGCACGAGGTCTGATCGATGCGGGTCTTGCGCCCGAACTCGGTCTCGACCGGCTGCACCGACAGGCAGTTCGACTTGGCGCCGCAATCACCGCAGCCCTCACACACGGCCTCGTTGATCACCACCCGGGTATTGCGGGTCGGCAGTGTCCCGCGCTTGCGCTGCCTGCGGGCGTCGGCGGCGCAGTGCTGGTCATAGATCAGCACCGTGACGCCCTCGATCTCGCGCAGCAGTTTCTGCGCCTCGTCGAGCCGGTCGCGATGCAGGAGCAGCGTGCCCTTCGCCAGCGCTCGCTTGCTGTGCCGCTTCGGCTCATCGGCGCAGATGACGATCTTGCGGACACCCTCGGTGGTGAGTTTGTGGGTGAGCTGCGCGACGGTGATCCCGCCCTCCACGTCCTGGGCGCCGGTCATCGCGACGACCTCGTTCCAGAGCAGCTTGTAAGTGATGTTCACCCCGGCCGCGACGCAGGCCTGGATCGCCAGCTGCCCGGAATGGAAGAAGGTGCCGTCGCCGATGTTCTGGAACAGATGCGGCACATCGGTGAACGGCGCCTGCCCGATCCACTGGCTGCCCTCACCGCCCATCTGGGTGAGCCCGGTGACCGCGCTGTCGGTGCGCCCGGACATGGTGACCAGCGTGTGGCAGCCGATGCCGCCGCCGCCGATCGAGCCGTCGGGCAGGGCGGTGGAGCGGTTGTGCGGGCAGCCGCTGCAGAAATAGGGCGTCCGCTTGGCGGAGAGAACCTCCAGCGGAAGTGCCGGTGGCGCTGCCCTTTTCAGCTCCACCCGTCCGCGCAGCACCCGGCGCAGCGGCGCCAGCAGCCGTCCGGCGGTGAGCTCGCCGTCGACCGGCATCAGGCGCGCGCCGCGCTCGTCGCGCTTGCCGAGCACGCGCGGCGCGTCCGGGGTGCCGTAGAGGATCTCGCGGACCTGCGTTTCGATGAACGCGGTCTTGTCCTCGACGACGATCAACTGCTCGAGCCCGCGGGCGAACTCGGTGAGCGCGGCCGTGCCCAGCGGATAGGGCATGCCGATGCGCAGCAACCGGATTCCGGCGCGGTGCATGCTCGCCTCGTCGACACCCAGATCCAGCAGAGCCTGGCGGACCGCGTCGAAGGTGGTGCCGGTGGCCGCGATCCCCACCTTCGCCTCGGCCGGGTCCACCTCGACGACGTCGAGAGCGTTGGCCGCACCGTAGGCGTGCACCGTCGCCCAGCGTGGCCCGTAGAGGTCCGCTTCGGCGAGCACGCTGTCGGTCGGCGCCGCCATCGGTCGCTGTCGATAGACGAAAGGCGTTCCCTCCCACTGCACTTCGGGCACCGTCAGGGCGAGGTCGGCCACGCCCTCGTCGACCGTCCACGCCCCGTCGGCGACATCGGCCACGATCTTCAACGCCACCACGCACCCCGAGGCCCGCGACATCGCGATGCCCTGCATACCGAGGGTGATGATCTCCTCGGCATTGCGCGGGAACAGAACGGGCACCCCCATCGCGGCCAGCGAGCGTTCGCTCACCGCGGGCACGGTCGACGATTTCGAGGCCGGATCATCGCCCACCAGCAGCAGCACGCCGCCGCGCGGATTCACGCCGTACATGTTGGCGTGCCGGATGGCGTCGGTCGCGCGGTCGACGCCGGGACCCTTGCCGTACCAGACACCGACCACGCCGTCGTGGGTCGGCCGCCCGGCGGGCAGCTCGGCCTGGCTGCCCCAGACCGCGGTGGCGGCCAGTTCCTCGTTGAACCCGGGGACGAAGGTGATGTCGTGTTCGGTGAGTACCTCCGGCATGCCGAGCAGCATCTTGTCCACCCCGCCCAGCGGGCTGCCCTGGTAGCCGGAGACGAACGTCGCGACGCGGCGACCGGCGCGAATATCGCGCACATGCTGTTCCACCAGCAGCCGGGCGATGGCCTGGACCCCGGTCAGCAGCACCGGGCCAGCGCCGGAGCGGTAGCGATCGGCGAGGTCGTAGGGCGCGGCCGGCTCGGCCGACGGTCGAGCAGTCGCACAGACGACGGTGGTCATGAACGCCTCACCACACTTTCCACAACCCAGATCGTGAGCTGCGCAACGAAGGAACTTGCTATCGGTGCTGCGAAATGTGCCGTGGAGGGCAATCGGTGTCAACAGTCAGTCGAATAGTTGATCAGTCTGCTCAAAAGTGATCTGTACCACTGAGCTGGATGTATCAATCTGCTCGAGCGCGAGAGACCTGGGTCACATCACGGCTGAGGCGTCCGGTTCGTCAGATGCTCGACCAGTGGCAGGCTCCGATACCCGATCGGCGTGGCCAAGGCGAGCATGGTCTCGGTGTGGTTCACGCCGTCGATGGCGTGCACCCGCTGGATGATCTCCAGGAGATCCTGCTGCGATTGCGCGGCGATGCGCACCAGCAGATCGGCGCGGCCGGTGGTGGCGTGCACCTCGAGGACGTGCGGGAACCCGCGCAGCGTCTCGATGATCGGATCCATCTTGTTCTGATCGAGTTCGATGCCAAGGAAGGCGTGCACCGCGAACCCGATGGCCTGCACATCGATATCGGGCGGATAACCCCGCACGGCACCCGATGCCTCGAGCCGCTTCATCCGCGCCTGCACGGTATTGCGGGCGACCCCGAGTCGCTGGGCCAGCTCGAGAATCGGCGCCCGGGGGTCACGGGCCAGTTCGGCCAGCAACGCGGCATCGAGCGCGTCGAACTTGATGGTCATGGGCGCATTCTGACACGCACCGAACCCGGGAACCGCACACCTGATCTCAACCGTGCAGGGTCGGCCGGTAGACGAGTTCCTGGATATCGCCGTCGAGGCTGGAAAAGACATCGAACGTGTACGTGGTCGCCTCTTACCTTGCTTGCGAAAAAGGCGCACAATTATTCCGTACACCGGCTTCAAGGTTTGCGCCCGGTGGGGAGTTGAGTGCTTGCCGGGCAACATTCGGGGCGGGCATCCTCCGTGATGGCAACGTCCTCGTATCGGGTTGTGACGGCTGGATTCCGTCGGCCCGAGCGTCACACCGTGCTGAACGCCGGGCGTGGCGAAGGCTGCCTGTAGTGACGAGCCCCTTCGCCGGTTCGGCGTCACTACCAGTTAGGAAACGCCATGTCAGAGCAGAACAAGGCTTCAGCCAAGCGCATCTTCGACGCGTGGAACTCGCGAGACCTCGATGTCTTCGACGAAATCATGGCCGACGACTGCATCAACCACGATCCGCAGAACCCGTTCGCCGAGGTCCACGGCCCCGAAGGCCTCAGGCGGCTCGTGCAGATGTATCTCGCCGCTTTCTCGGATCAACGGTTCCTGATCAACGAACAGATCGCCGAAGGCGACTTCGTCACCACCCGATGGACGGGAACCGGAACCAATGACGGCGAGATGATGGGTATGCCCGCCACCGGCAAATCGGCAGTTGTTCAGGGAAT
>NZ_JBHWZY010000277.1:0-7753 GCF_042727815.1 Nocardia sp. NPDC060220 | reverse complement strand
CCATGGCCGAGGTGAGGCAGGCCCGGTGCGACAGCATCACGCCCTTGGGGGAACCGGTGGTGCCGCCGGTGTAGAAGACGCCGTAGAGCTCGTCGCCGCCGCGACGGGCATCGGGGATCGGCGCCGTAGCGGCGATGAGTTCCTCGTAGGAGAGCATGCCCGCGGGCGTCGGACCGTCACCGGCGAAGACGACGGTGCGCAGGTTCGGCGCCCCAGCGCGCAGCGCGTCGACGGCGTCGGCGAAGGCGTCGTCGACGACGAGGACATCGGTGCCGCAATCGAGGAGCGAGTAGGCGACTTCGGCCGTGCTCCAGCGGATATTGACCGGGTTGACCACGGCATCCGCCCACGGCACCGCCATCAGTAGTTCGTGGTAGCGATCGCTGTTGAGGGCGTAGATCCCGACGCGATCACCGGCTCCGACCCCGAGCTCGCGCAGTGCCCCCGCCAGCCGTGCGATGCGATCGACGGATTCGGCGACCGTGCGCCGGCGGGTCCCGAAGATGGTGGCGGTCCGGTCGGGACCGTGTTGCAGCGCCGCGTGCAGGGATTGCGTGATGTGCACGGCCAACTCCTCTGTTGTGAATATTCATGCGTGTGATGTACCTGACATTCTGGCGGGTCTTGATGGAATGTCAAGGGTCATGTAACCATGAAGTGAATATTGATTCGTCTAGATTGGTGGTGGTGTGATGCAACGGGTGCAGGTTGCCGGAGTCGGGATGGTGCCGTTCTCGACGCCGAGTAAGAGCGAGCCCTACGACGTCCTGGCAGCGGGTGCGGTCCGCAACGCGCTGCGCGACGCCGGAATCGGCATCGAACAGGTACAACAGGCCTACGCGGGATATGTCTACGGCGACTCGACCAGTGGCCAGCGCGCGCTCTACAGCGTGGGTATGACCGGTATCCCGGTGGTGAATGTCAACAACAACTGTTCGACCGGGTCGTCGGCGTTGTGGCTGGCGCGCCAGGCCGTCGCCAGTGGCGCCGCCGACTGCGTGCTCGCCTTCGGTTTCGAGCAGATGGAACGTGGCGCCCTCGCCATGAAGTGGCCAGACCGGCCGAGTCCGTTCGTCGACTTCATGGCGGTGGCCCACCAGCACAACGGCGAGAGTGACGCACCGTTCGCCGCGCAGCTGTTCGGCGGAGCGGGCGCCGCGTACGCCGAGAAGTACGGCACCGATCCGGCGACCTTCGCGATGATCTCGGTCAAGGCGCGCACGCACGCGAAGAACAATCCGTTCGCGGTGTTCCGGGACGAGGTCACCGTCGCGCAGGTGCTCGAATCACCGCAGATCTTCGGGCCGCTGACCCGGTTGCAGTGCTGCCCGCCCACCTGTGGCGCGGCCGCCGCGATCATCACCAGCGAAGACTTCGCGCGCCGCCACGGTCTGCGGACCGACGTCGCCATCACCGCGCAGGCGATGACGACCGATACCCCCGACACCTTCGACGATCTGCCCAAGCTCGTCGGCTACGACATGGCCCGGCGCGCGGCCGACCAGGTCTACGAGGCCGCCGGTGTCGACCCCGCCGACATCCGGGTGGTCGAACTGCACGACTGCTTCACCGCCAACGAACTACTCAGCTACGAAGCGCTGCGCTTGACCCCCGAGGGCACCGCGGAGAAGTTCATCCGCGACGGCGACAACACCTACGGCGGCCGTGTGGTCACCAACCCCTCGGGCGGACTGCTGTCGAAGGGACATCCGCTCGGCGCGACCGGGCTCGCCCAATGCGCCGAGCTCACTTGGCAATTGCGCGGTCAGGCCGAAGCCAGGCAGGTCGACGGCGTGACGGTGGCGCTACAGCACAACATCGGCCTCGGTGGCGCCGCCGTGGTCACCCTCTACGAGAAGGTCGGCTGATGAGCGTCGACATCGAACGCGCGCTCGCGCTCACCTTGCCCACCTTCACCGTCGACGTCGAGCGCGGCCGGTTGCGCCTGTTCGCGCGAGTCATCGGCGAGACCGACCCGGTCTACACCGATGTCGAGGCCGCGCGGGCGGCGGGTCACCCGGATCTCCCGGTCCCGCCGACGTTCTTCTTCAGCCTGATCCTCGAAGCACCCTCGCCTTTCGGCTATCTCGACGAGCTGGACATCGACCTGCGCCGGATCCTGCACGGTGAGCAGGCCTTCGAGTACGTCGCCATGGCCTACGCGGGCGACACCGTCGAGATCAGCGAGCGCGTCGTGGACGTGACCGTCAAACGCGGCGGGGCTCTCGAGTTCGTGACCAAGGAAACCGAATTCCGCCGTGGCACCGATCTTCTCGCCAAGGCCACCAATGTGGCCGTCGTCCGCAATCCGGAGGTGACCACGTGAGCACCGCGCTCCTGACCGTCGGTGCCGAGCTGGCACCCCTGGCTCTGCCGCCCATCTCCCGCGCCACGCTGGCGTTGTTCGCCGGCGCCAGCGGTGACCACAACCCGATCCACATCGACCTCGACAACGCGCAATCCGCCGGCTTCGACGACGTCTTCGCCCAGGGCATGCTCTCCATGGCCTACCTCGGCCGCCTGCTGACCGGTTGGGTGCCCCAGCACGACATCCGGTCCTTCGCCGTGCGCTTCACCGCGATCACCCCGATCCACGGGCAGCCGACCTGCACCGCGACGGTCACCGCCGTCGAGGACGGACTCGCCACCCTCGCCCTCGCCGTCACTCTCGCCGACGGCACCTCCACCCTGCTCGGCACCGCGGTCGTCGCCGTGCCGAGCGAGAACTGAGCAGGAGCACATCATGGGAACACTCGACGGCAAGGTAGCCATCGTCACCGGATCCGGTCGCGGCATCGGGCGTGAGATCGCGCTGAAATTCGCCGCGGACGGCGCGTCGGTGGTCGTCAACGACCTCGACAAGGACCCGGCCGAGCAGACCGTCGCCGACATCCGCGCCGCGGGCGGCACGGCGGTCGCGTGCGCGGGCAGCGTCACCGACGACGACTTCGCCGACCGGTTCGTGCAGACCGCGGTCGACGAGTTCGGTGGTATCGACATCGTCGTCAACAACGCGGGCTACACCTGGGACACCGTCATCCAGAAGATGACCGACGAACAATGGGACGCCATCATCGACGTTCACCTCAAGGCGCCGTTCCGTATCCTGCGCGCGGCCCAGCCGGTCATCTCGGCCGAGGTCAAGCGGGCCAAGGCCGCCGGTGAGGCGGTGCCGTGCCGCAAGGTCGTCAACATCTCCTCGATCGCCGGGCTCGGCGGCAATGCGGGCCAAGCCAACTACGCCGCGGCCAAGGCGGGCATCACCGGGCTGACCAAGACCCTCGCCAAGGAGTGGGGCAGGCTCAATGTCACCGTCAACACGGTCGCCTTCGGCCTGATCACCACGCGGCTCACCGAAGCGCCCGCGGACGGCAGCGCCACCATCGACGTGGGCGGTCGTGAGCTCGCCGTCGGTGTGAACCCGACCCTGCTCGACGCCATGGCGGCGCAGATTCCGCTCGGCCGCGCCGGCACCCCGGCCGAGGCGGCGGGCGCCGTCTATCTGCTGTGCCGTCCCGAATCCGATTACATCAGCGCCCAGACACTGGTCTGCGGCGGCGGTTACACCATCTGAGAGGGGATTCCACGATGGACCGGGAGATCTTCGAACCCGAGCACGATGCCTACCGCGACAGCGTGCGGCAGTTTCTGGCCAAGCACGTCGTGCCCGGCTACCAGGAGTGGGAACAGGCGGGCATCGTCGCGCGCTCGCTGTTCACCGACGTCGCCGACCTCGGCGCGTTCATGGCGGTGCCTGAGCAGTTCGGCGGCGCGGGGGTGAACGACTTCCGGTTCAACGCGATTCTGACCGAGGAGGCCGCCGCGGCCGATGTCGCTCCCGCGATGCTCGGCCCGGCGCTGCAAGCCGATATCTGCATGCCCTATCTGCTCGAACTGACGAACGACGAGCAGAAGGCGCGCTGGCTGCCCGGCGTCGCGACCGGCGAGACGATCGTCGCCATCGCCATGACCGAGCCGGGGACCGGTTCCGACCTCTCGGGTATCCGCACCAAAGCGGTCCGCGAGGGCGAGCACTACGTGCTCAACGGCGCGAAGACCTTCATCACCAACGGCATCAACGCCGATCTGGTGATCACCGCGGTGCGCACCGGCGAGCACCCGCACCGCGGCATCAGCCTGATCGTCGTCGAACGCGAGATCGAGGGGTTCACGCGTGGGCGCAATCTGGAGAAGGTCGGCATGCACGCCCAGGACACCGCGGAGTTGTCCTTCAGCGACGCGCGGGTTCCGGTGGCCAACCTGCTCGGCGAGGAAGGCACGGGGTTCTTCGGGCTCAGCAACAACCTGCCCCAGGAACGGCTGTCGATCGCGGTCGCGGCTATGGCCGGTTCGACCGCCGCGCTGCGCGAGACGATGGACTATGTGCGGGAACGCCGGGCCTTCGGGCGCACGATCGGCGATTTCCAGGCGACCCGGTTCCGGCTCGCGGATCTGGTCACCGAGGTCGAGATCACCCAGACCTACGTCGACCGTGGTATCACCGCACTGAACGCCGGTCGATTGAGCGCCGTCGACGCGGCCAAGGCCAAGCTGTGGGCGACCGAACTCCAGAGCCGGGTCATCGACGCCTGCGTTCAGTTGCACGGTGGCTACGGGTACATGCTGGAATACCCGATCGCCCGGGCCTATCTGGACTCGCGGATCGCCCGCATCTACGGCGGCACCAGCGAGATCATGAAGGAGATCATCGGCCGATCGTTGCGGTTGGGCTGAGCGGTAGCATCCCCGTGGTGTCCTCACCGCCCGCCGCCGCGCGTCGCAAACGCCCGGCCAACCGTCGCGAACTGATCGTCGACGCGGCGGCTTTGCTGTTCGCCGACAGCGGTTTCGAGAACATCGCGATGAGCGATGTCGCCGCCGCTGTCGGCGTCGGCCCCTCGGCGCTCTACCGGCATTTCACCGGCAAGGACGACCTGCTCCGTGCCGCTATCGAGCAGACGCTCGACCGGTTCGCGAGCACACTCGACGGCCCCGACGTCCTGGTCGCGGTCGCCGATTTCGCGGTCGGCAGGCGCACCGCGCCGCTGCTGTGGGTGCGCGAGGCACGCCACCTCCCGCGCCCACAGCGCCTGGATCTGGCCGCCCGGCTCGACCAGTTGTGCGAGGCGTTCGCGGTGGCCACCAGCGGTGACGCCCCCAGCTTCGGTGCCCGGTTGCGCGCGAGAACGGCATTGGCGGCACTGCTCAGCCCCGCCTTCCACAGCACCACGCTGCCCGCCGACGAATTCCGCGCGACCCTCGTCGGCATCGCCGAGGCGGTGCTGAGCGTCGAACTGGAAGTGCCTGCGCCACCACCGATTCCAGCGTCGAAAGGCCTGTCACGCGGGAGTAAGCGCGAACAGATCCTGGTCGCGGCACTGCGCATCTTCGCCGATCAGACCTACGCGAGCACCGGGATGGAGGAGATCGGCGAGGCTGTCGGCCTGTCCACCTCGAGCGTCTACAACCACTTCAGCAGCAAGCTGGAGATACTCGAAGTCGCGCTGCATCGAGCCAACGGCTACCTCCAGGTCACCTTGGACGACACACTGCTGGCCGCCTCCGACGAAGCCGCCGCACTGCGCACGCTCGTCGCGGTCTACGCCGAGTTCACCCTGCGCCACCCGACCCTGGTCGACATCCTGGTCACCGAAGTCCGCACCCTCGGCGCGCAGGCGGAACCGCTGGTGCAAGCACAGCGCGACTATGTCAGCGAATGGGTCAGGCTGTGCCGTGCGGCACAACCCACTCTCACCCGGGAACAAGCCCTGGTCACCGTACAAGCGACCCTGATGGCGATGAACGACATCGCCAGGGACGACCCGTTTTCCGACGTTCGTCAGCTGAGCGTCCCGCTGGCTACGATTGCCGTTGCCGCCCTCGGTCTTTCCGGGTAGGCGGTGCGGCCACAGCGGTGGGTGTCGGGAGCGACGGCTGCCGCCGTAGCGAGCGGGCTACCCCGCCAGATGGCGGGATGTGCGGGGATGCATTCAGGTCGTATGGCGGTTTTCTGGGCCGCAGCGGACAGCTTGACTAGTAACTATGACTCAGGACACATTTCTTGTTGACACGCATACCCGACGCAAGTCCGACACCCTCTTGATGGTCAGTGTCGGTGCGATCTGGCTCGCGCTGCTCGGTCCGGCATGGACCTACGTACCGGCCTCCCCTGCTACTCCGGCCATGACGCTGAATTTCGCGGATCTGGCTGTGCTGAATGCGAACAACCCGAGTGGGCTGCAAGCTGCCTTCTATCACTGGGTTGCCTGGGCCTTCGCGGCAAGCACGACTGTGGTCGTGCTCGTCGCGGTCCGAGCGGGCAATCGGGTCGGGGGGCTGCTGTGTGCGGTGACCGGCACCGTTCAGCTGGTGCTCACCCTGTTCGTCATGGTCGAAGCGGCACCTGATCTATCCGCTCTGGTCGCAGGTCTCCCGTACGCGCGACTGGGTACGGTCCTGTTCCTCGGCTCCATGGCGGCGCTCGGTTACTCCGGCCTCCGGAGACTGCCGACACCCGATGCGCAGCCACGAGGTGGAGTTCCTCGACCGGCCGCTGCTTAGTTCCGGGCGCGGAGGGCTGTGTGAACGCCATGGACCCCGCCGCCACGGCAATCGACGGGGCCGTGCCCCGTCGATTGCGTGCCGACGCGGTGCGCAATCAGCGGCTGATTCTCGCGGCGGCGCGCACCTTGTTCGCGACCCGTGGGCTCGGAGTCACCCTCGACGATGTCGCCGAGCACGCGGGTGTCGGAGTCGGCACCGTGTACCGCCGATTCGCGAACAAGCAGCAACTGATCGATGAGGTGTTCGAACAGCACATCGAGATGGTGGTGGAGCAGGCCGAACTCGCCCTGACGAACCCTGATCCTTGGGACGGGCTGGTGCAGTTCTTCGAATTAACCTGCCGCACTGTCGCATTCGATCGAGGGCTCGGCGAGGTGCTGGTCGGAAGCGACGCCGGACTCGCACGGGTCGCGTCCGTGCGGGATCGCCTGAATCCGGCGGTCGTTCGTATCATCGACCAGGCCCGCGGTGCCGGCGTGTTGCGGCCCGACGTGGAGCCGAACGATTTCTTCGCGGTCATCCGCATGGTGCAGGCGATCGCCGATTTCTCCTGGTCGGTCAGTACCGAAGTGTGGCGCCGCTATTTCGTCCTGGTCCTCGACGGATTGCGCGGCGATGGCCCGCCGCGGGCGCCGTTGCCGGTCCCGCCGCTCAGCGATGAAGAGATCGAGATCGCCAGACAGGCCTGCGCGAGCCGCCGACGAAGGGGTGCGCCGGAATTTCGCGGCGCCGAGGCTGTCCTCGCCCCTTCCGCCGAAACGCCGCTGCGCGCCCGGTCGGGACAAAACAGGTACTCGTCTACGTAGTTTTACCGTCGCCGATTGCCTGATCCGGAAGCATTCTGTGAGGGGACAGATCACACACCTACCGCTCGGGGACATCATGGAATCACAGCAGCGACAGCGAAGTCGCTCCGGCGCGATGCACGGCGCGCGTCGGGTGTACTCGGCGAAGCCACCGCGAACGCCGGGCGAGGAAACGAACTCCTCCACCACCGTCGATGACGGCGCGGTGTGGGTCCGCTCCACACAGCGGCAACTGGAACTTCTCGCGTCACGTCATTCGATCGATCCGGACATGAGGAAGATCATCGAGTTCGCCATCAGCTGGGCGCCCTTCGGCGGTGCGAGTCCAGGCGACCTGCTCGTGAACTTCGGTGTCGACCGGGGGCGATTCATGGCGTTGGCGC
>NZ_JBHWZY010000276.1:0-7770 GCF_042727815.1 Nocardia sp. NPDC060220 | reverse complement strand
CACGCTGCTTCCTCGAGGTCGTCAGCGAGAACAGATACCCCCTCGGCAAGGGTCTCCACGGTCTTCTTCTCACCCTCCAGATCCTCGAGTTCGGCGAGCAAGGCCTGAAGTTCGTCATTCTCCGGTCCGGTGACACGCTCCTTGAGCCGGTCGGCGACGATCCGGAAGCGAGCGACGCGATCTTCGGCCGCCTGGCGTTGATCCCGCTCCGCGTTCAACTCTGCCTGCTTTGTCTCGAGTTGCGCACGAAGGATTTCGATTCGCTCGGCGAGAGTCACTACGGTCTTGCCCAGGCTTGTCACGCGCTCGCGGAGACTGACGATGACAGCCTTTGCTGCCTCTTCGTTGCCGTCGACATCGCGCAGCACGAGCTGGGTCACGACGTGGAGTCGGATGGCGTCGGCGGCGATGCGAGCGGCCGTGAACCCGGCGGCCTTACCCGCGAGCGTGACTGCCCCGACTCCTGCGGCGCCGCTGAAACCGGTGATGAGGGCGGCACCACCGGCCATGCCGAGACCACCGGCAGCGATGGAACCGCCGCCGATCGCGGCCAGGCCCGCCGAAGTGGCCACCGCGCCCGAATAGCCGAGAACAAGCGCACCGTACGCGCCGGCAATTGCTGGTGCGGCGAGTCCGCCGGTCAGGACACCGAGTCCGAGGCCCGCGCCAGCGAGGAGCGCGTACTTGGTCCAGTTACTTGCCTTCGACAGCTTCTTGATCGCGTCCTTGTATGCGGTTTCCACAGCAGGGAGGTCTTCGGGATGGAGTTGTTCCATCGACCGATGGGCGGCGGCGAGAGCTTCGGTCCGGACGGCCTTGTCCCACTTGCCCTCTACCCACGGCTCGAATCCATACAGGTCGATCAGCAGAAGCAGGGCCCGTGACCGTCTCGCCACGACCGAGGAGATCTGTGGCCCAGCGGATTCGAGCGCCTCGAGGTTCGGAGACTCACCATCCGCGGCGATCTGGTGAACGACTTCGGCGACAGCGGGCGACCAGTCGTCCTGGTCGCGCGCCACGATGGCCGCAACGGCATTGTCGCGAAAGGAGTTACGGATTTCGCGCTTGGACGGAAGGTGCTTGCCCTTCGACGCGGCGATGTCGCGCTGCATCATCTGGTACTGCCACGCGGTGAGGATGAAGTCCTCATCGGGAGAGAGCTCGAGCTTCTTCTGTACCTGTACCGCGTCCATCCGCGTGACATTAGCGACAGGGCCCGACAAGCAACGACGGATCCGAACAAACGCAGGACGGGACACAGGCGAAGGTGCTGGTGGGGCCACGGAAGAACGCGGGTGCCTACCTCACGCATCACTCGGCTGAGAGTCCCGACGAGTCCGAGTTCGATGAGGTTGGATGCTCTGCAGAACGGTAGGCGGGATGGAGGGTCTCCTCAGATCACAGGCCTCGACCCGCGCGCACTGTGGCCAGTACCTTCCAAGCCTGTAGTGCCGCACCGAGATCGCGTACTGCGGCGGGGTCGGTGAGGGAGCGGCCGGTGAGTTTCTCGATGTGGCGGAGGCGGTAGCGCACTGTGTTCGCGTGCAGGTAGAGCCGTTCGCCGGTGGTGGCCGCGGAACCACCTGCGGCGAACCAGGTTTCGAGGGTTTCCAGGAGGCGGTGGCGGTCGTCGTGGGGGAGGGCGAGTACCTCGTGTAGGCGCAGGTCGACCATGCGCGCAGCCTCCAGCGGCGCGGCGGCGACGACCATGCCCAGCGGATTGTCGTCGAATCGGGCGACGCCGGAGGTGTGATCGCCGAGGCCGACCACCGCGAGCCGGGCGAAATGCAGCGCCTGCGGGGTGTCGGTGAGTGACTCGTACGGTGGGCTCATGCCGACGCGTGCTCGAAATTTGCGCAGCGTGGCCAGCGTGGTGGACTCCTGATTCGCCGGGAGCGCGAGAACGCCGATCTGCTGATCCGGGCGGAGTCGCCAAGCGGAGATGATCTGCGCACGGCGCAACTCGGTTTCGATGCCGGGCAGCGCCTCCCGGCCCGCGGCGCTGACCTCCGCGGCGACCACCACGTAGCGTCCCCGCGGCGGCAGCCCGAGAACGCGCGTGGCCTCGCCGAGAGTGGCCGGGTCGGCGATGACGCCGGTGAACAACGCCTCGACCAGCACCGACCGCTCGTGCTCGCGTTGCAGCACGAGTTCTGAGCTCATCTCCCGGTAGGCGGCCGCGACGGCGACGGAGTACTCGCCTGCCAGCGCCCACACCTCGGCCGCCAGATCGACGAGGACGGCGTCGGTGACCGCCGGGTGACGTCGGGCCTCGGCGACCAGTTCCGACCACAGGAATTCGAAGCCGATCCGGAAGGCGTGCAGGGTCTCGGCCAGCGGCACACCCTGCTGGGCGCGCAGCCTGCCGGTTTCCTTCGGCGGCTCGGGATCCACCGGTTCGGCGGTGGTGAAGTGCTGGACCATCAGCGTCAGATTGCGGGTGCAGGAGGTGTGGATCGTGGCGAACGGAACCTGGTTCTCGTTGCGGTAGGTCTCGAGTTCGTCGACGAATCGCCGGGCCAGCTGTAGTCCGAGATCGTCGATGCGCGCGAGCAGTGCCGCGGCGACGTCGACGATCGGGCTCGGTGGCGATGTTCGGACCATTTCCGCAGCTTACCGGGGGTGCGGTTGTTCCCGCGGACAATGCTTTCGCGGCGATGTTGTCCGGCGATCCATGGGATCGCGGTCACAGCGGTGCGACGATTTTCGCGTTGTCGACCGCTTTCGTCCCCGAGGATCTGCCGATGCCCGCTCTGAGCGAGAACCTGCTCCACTCCGCGCTGCGCCACCCGAACCAGCCTGCGCTGCGCTCGGGTACGACCGTGCTGACCTACGCGGAACTCGAGGAGCGCACTGCTCGGGTCGCCGCCTTTCTGCGCGAGCGTGGGATCGAGCCAGGGGATCGGGTGGCGCTGATGCTGCCGAACGTGCCGGAATTCGTCGTGCTGTACTACGGCATCCTGCGATCCGGCGCGGTGGTCGTGCCGATGAACCCGTTGCTCAAATCGCGCGAAGTTGCCTATTACCTGCGGGATTCAATGGCGGCGCTGTTGTTCGACTGGGTCGACGGGCCCGGTGAAGGTCCGCATGGCGCGCAGGAAGCCGGGACCACGGCGCTCACCATCGACGCCGACCTCCTGGCCGAACTGCTCGCCGGGCACGACCCCCGCCGCGACGATCGCTCGATCACCGCCGAGGAACCGGCCGTGATCCTCTATACCTCCGGCACCGCCGGCACGCCCAAAGGCGCCGCGCTGTCGCATTCCGGGTTGGTTCACAACGCCGACGTCTATTCCACGACCGTGCTCGATATCGGCGCCGACGACGTGATCCTCGGCTGCCTGCCGCTGTTCCACACCTTCGGCCAGACCTGCGCGATGAACGCGGCGATCCGCAGCGGCGCCTGCCTGACCCTGGTGCCGCGCTTCGAGCCCGCGGCGGTCTTCGAGGCGATCGCGCGCGACGGTGTGACGGTGTTCGCCGGTGTGCCGACGATGTATTCGGCGCTGCTGCACGACCCCGGCGCCGCCGAGGCCGATGTCTCGACCTTGCGCCGCTGCGTCTCCGGTGGCGCCTCGCTGCCGGTGGAGCTGTTGCACGGCTTCGAACAGCGTTTCAGCTGTGTGATTCTCGAAGGATACGGGTTGTCGGAGACCAGTCCGGTGGTCGCGTTCAACCATGTGGGACAGCCACGCAAACCAGGCTCGATCGGTACGCCGATCCGCGACGTCGAGGTCGAACTCGTCGACAGCATCGACGGAATCGGCGAGATCGTGGTGCGCGGCCCCAACGTGATGCTGGGGTACTGGCGCCGACCCGCCGACACCGCCACGGCGATACCTGAGGGCTGGTTTCACACCGGTGACCTTGCCCGTCGCGACGAGGACGGCTACCTCTACATCGTCGACCGCAAGAAGGACATGATCATCCGCGGCGGCTACAACGTGTATCCGCGCGAGATCGAAGAGGTGCTCTACGAGCATCCCGAGATCACCCAGGCCGCGGTCATCGGGATCGCCGACGCGCATCTGGGCGAGGAGATCGTGGCCGCCGTCGCCCTACGCGTCGGCTCGACTACGACCGGCGAGCAGATCCAGGAATTCGTCCGGGATCGGGTCGCGGCCTACAAATACCCGCGGCAGGTGTGGCTACTCGACGCCCTGCCGACCGGGCCGACCGGCAAGATCCTCAAACGCGCCATCACCGGTCCGTGAAATCCACTGTCGCACAACACTGTCCGCACATCACACAGGAGTGATCCATGTTCAGCTACCCCAGCAGTGACGGCACCACCATCCACGTCCGGTCCTGGCTGCCCGCCGGCGACGACGTCACCGGCGTGGTCCAGATCGCGCACGGCATGGGAGAACATGCCGCGCGCTACAGCCATCTCGCCGAACGTCTCGTGGCGCTCGGCTACGCCGTCTACGCAGCCGACCATCGCGGACACGGACACAGCATGGCCGGTGCACCCGGTGACCTCGGCGACAACGGCTGGAATCTGCTCGTCGAGGACATGGCGGCGCTCACCACGATCCTGCGCGAGATCCATTCCGATCGGCGCGTGGTGTTGTTCGGGCACAGCCTCGGCTCGTTCGCGGTCCAGCAGTACCTGCTCGATCACGATGCGCTGGTCGATGCCGCGGTCCTGTGCGGTACCACCGCGGTGGATGAACTGTTCGCCGAGATCGCCGCTGCCGACGGCGACCTGCTCGCCCTGTTCAACCGGGAGTTCCAGCCGACCCGCACGCCCGCCGACTGGCTCAGCCGCGACGAGGCCCAGGTCGATGCCTACCTGGCCCATCCGTGGTGCGGGTTCGAGATCGACGCGGTGAATATGGCGTCGCTGGCGAAGCTGGGCAACGAACGGCTCGCCCGGCCCCGCGGCATCCGGACCGACCTGCCGCTGTATGTCATGGTCGGCGGCAGTGACCCGCTCAATGACGGTGCGCGACTGAGTGATCTGCAGGTGCGGCGTTACCGCGACGCGGGGCTCAGCGACATCACCTACCGTGTGTACCCGAACGCCCGCCACGAAATCCTCAACGAGATCAATCGCGACGAGGTGGAGAACGAACTCATCGCGTGGATCTCGCGGGACCGCGTTCCGGCGATCTAGGTGCCGGCGCGTCGATCCGAACGACCACGGCACTTCGATGTCGAGATCGATACCGAAGTGCCGTCGTGGTCGGTCGGGGGCGGAACTCAGTGCGCAGCAGCGACTTCCGGTGCGGAAACCACGCTGAGCAGAGCGTCGACGACGGTGTCGATCAACGCGTCGGCGCGTTCGGGCGACAGGAGTCCGTCGATGTAGCCGAGATTCAGCGACAACGCGTCGGTGCCGTGACCGACGGTCAGCATCATCAGACCACTGATCGACATGCCGGAGACGACTTCGGCGCCGGAGACCTCCCAGTTGCCGATACGGGCAGGGAAGTCACGAGTGTCGACGAAGGTCAGGCACAGATTGCCCGGCCCGCGGGCGTCCAGCAGGCCGACCACCTTGTCCGGTTGCGCCGGTGTCTTGGGCAGCATGAATCCGATTCCACCCAGGTTGGCCAGGTGCTGGCGCTGTTCGATACGACTCGCGAAGTCGGTGGCGAAGTCGGTGGCCGTCTGCCACAGCGGTTGTCCCGCCGGTGTGGGAAGGGCGATCATCGCCTGGTAAGCGCCGGTGTGGGTGGCGTCGAGCGGTCGCTCGAGCTGCTCGCGGAACAGTACCGAGACGCCGACCGGGAAGTGGGCTCGCGGTGCACCGGCGTCGTTTCCGGCGGCGCGCGCGAGTGCGGCGGCGACCAGACCCGACAGTGGTACGTCGCGTGTGGCGCAGGCGTCGAGGAGTGCCTGGTACTGGGTCCCGTCCACCACTCGCCGCGTCAGCTTGGTGAAACGCTGCGTGGGCGCAACTTCGGTGCCCGCGCTGACTCGCACCGGCTTGACCCGCAGATCGCGCACCCCGTCGGCCGCCAGCCGGGCGATGGCCTTGCGCTTGCCTCGCCAGCCTTGGAAAGGCCGGGGGAACAACGCTTCCGGCGCGGGTGGCGCGGGCACTTCGGCAACCCAGCCGCCGGTTTCGGCGGCGAGCTCGAGCACCTGCCGGGCGAACGACAGCACGGTCACCGCGTCGGCGATGGTGTAGGTGGAGGTCAGCACGAGGTCGTGGACGTCCGGTGCGACGGTGATCAAGGTGGCGCGCAGCAGCGGTGCCTCTGCTTCGAATCGTGTCCTCAATTCGGCGTCGACCTCGGCGACCCAGTCCTCGGATATCACCTCGCGCAACGGAATCGGGGCAATCGCGACCGGGACGAAGCGTGGATTGCGGCCGTCATCGCTGCGCACTTCGGCATGCAGCATCGGATGCCGCCGAGTCAGCGCGGCCAGACCGGCACGGACCGTATCGGCGTCGAGGTCGCCGGTGACGCGCACTCGCGAGACGATGTGCAGCGGCGCCACCTGATCCACGGTCCAGTGCCAGGGTTCCAGCGTGGACAACGGCCGCGGCAGCGCGGCGACCGGCTCGAGGTCGCCCAGCCCGGGCCACGTCATCGGTTCGGCGAGACTGGCCTGCAGTTTCGCTTCGGCGCTCTTGACGATGAAGCCGTCGCGAACGACGATCAGCGCACGATTGCGGGTCTGTTCGAGGCGGCCCAGCTTGCGGGATCCGTCGACGAGCATCGTGGTGCGCGGAATCCGCCGCTGTTCGTAGACCCGCAGTCCGGCCGCAGCGTCGTCGTGGGTGGCGAGCGCGTGCGCGAGCACCACCGCGTCCTCGATCGCCGAGTTCGCGCCCTGGCCCAGGCTGGGCAGCATCGGGTGGGCGGCGTCGCCGAGCAGGGTCACCCGGCTGCTGCCCCACGCGGTCAGCGGCGGGCGGTCCTGAGCGGGCAGTGCGAGAATGTCCGATTCCGGTGTGGCGGTGATGATCTCGGTGATCTCGGGCGCCCAACCCGTGAATCTGGCGAGCAGATCGTCTTTGCCGTGCGGCCAGTCCGCGGCCTGCTCGGCGGTGGTGGTCAGGGTGGCCCACCAGTAGACATTGCCGTGTCCGATGTCGTGGATGCCGAAGCGCATGCCCCTGCCCCAGTAGTGGATCGAGGCGCCGGGCTCGATCGCTGGGTGCGCGAACGGCACCAGCGCCAGCCAGCACACGAACTTGCCCGGCCGCGGAGCCTCGGCGCCGTGCAGCTGGGCGCGGATCGCGGAGTTGATTCCGTCCGCGCCGATCAGCACATCGGCGCTCAGGGTGCGGCCGTCGGTGAACTCGACCTGCACCGCGTCGGCGGTCTCGGTGAACGCGACCGCCTCGGCGCCGAGCTCTACCCGCAGGTCGTCGCCGCAGGCTGCCAGCAGCACGTCGTGGAGGTCTTTGCGGGCGAGTGCGACCGCGGGAGCGCCCAATTCGGCGTCGATGCCGGACACGTCGATGCGTCGCATGTCCGAACCGCCGGGCCGGCGAAAGGTGAACGATCGCGCCTGTGCGCCCGCTCGGAGCAGTTCCTCGTCGATGCCGAGATCGAGGGTGCGCAGGGCGTTCATCGCGTTCGACTGCACCGACAGACCGAATCCGGCCGCGCGCAGTTCCGGGCCGCGCTCGCACAGCACGACATCGATTCCGGCCCGGCGCAGGGCCGCGGCGGCGGTGAGACCGCCGATGCCTGCGCCGACCACTAGTGCCGACTTCACGGGTGAGTTCACTGGATTTCCTTGCTGTGTCGCGGGATTCGTCAGAGTCATGATGCGGTGGCTTTAGTTTGTTTGTTGATTTGTGTG
>NZ_JBHWZY010000275.1:0-7774 GCF_042727815.1 Nocardia sp. NPDC060220 | reverse complement strand
GGATCGGCAACCACGGCGTGCCCACGGTGAAACCGAACGGCGTGGTCGGGCCCTCCCACGGCATCGGGACCCGGCAACCGTCACGACCACGTTCCGTGTGGCCCGTGCGCTCCCACACCGGATCCTGCAAGACCTCCTCGGGCAGGTCGTCGACGTTGGGCAGAGCCAATTCGGCGCCGTTGTAGATGAACACCGCACCGGGCAGGGCGAGTTCGACCATCATCATCGCCCGCGCCCGCGCGACGCCGGCCTTGCCACCGCCGTAGCGGGTCACCTCCCGTTCGATGTCGTGATTGGACAGCGTCCAGGTGGGCGGGGCGCCCGCGTCGGCGACCGCGTCGAGGGAGTGTGTGATCGCGTCATGGACGCCCTGTGCGGTGAAGGGAGTCTCGGCGAGGCGGAAGTTGAACGCCAGGTGCAGCTCGTCGGGACGGACGTATTCGCCGAAGCGGACGTTGTCGTCGACCCACACCTCGCCGATCGACACCGCGTGCGGGTAGTCGTCGAGCACCGTGCGGATGCGGCGGTGAATGGCGTGCACGCCCGGGTTGTTGAAGCGGGGATCGTCGTCGTCGTGGACGAGCATCTTGGTGTCGACCCGGTCCATGTCGGGCAGTCCCTCGGGTTTGGCCATCCCGTGGGCGACATCGAGGCGGAAACCGTCGACGCCACGGTCGAGCCAGAAGCGCAGGGTCTTCTCGAAATCGTCGGCGACCTCGGGGTTTTCCCAGTTCAGGTCGGGTTGTTCGGGCGCGAAGATGTGCAGGTACCACTGTCCTGGAGAGCCGTCGGGTTCGGTGATCCTGGTCCAGGCGGGGCCGCCGAAAATGCTCGGCCAGTTGTTGGGTGGCTCATCCCCGTCCTTGCCGCGACCGTCCCGGAAGAGGTAGCGAGCCCGTTCCGGGCTGCCCGGCGCAGCCTCCAGCGCCTCGGCGAACCACGCGTGTTCGATGCTGGTGTGGTTGGGCACCAGATCCATCGTCACTTTGATCTCGCGGTCGTGCGCCTCGGCGATCAACTCGTCCAGCGCCCCCAGCCCGCCGAAGAGCGGGTCGATGTCGCGCGGATCGGACACGTCGTAACCACCGTCGGCCTGTGGTGACCGCATCACCGGACAGATCCACAGCGCGTCGACGCCCAATAGCTCCAGGTATCCCATCTTCTCGCGCACCCCGCCCAGGTCGCCGACACCGTCACCATCGGAGTCGGCGAACGAACGCGGATAGACCTGATAGAACACGGCGGTTTTCCACCACGGAGCGGTGCTTGCTTCCCCCGGCACCGGCGAGGCAGGTGTCTGTGTCACACCCGCAATATTGCCAAAGATCGCCCGCAATATTCATGCGGGGCGAGACTTTCTGCGAATCCGGCAAATCACCAGCGTTCGCCACGCCGCGGCGAAACATCGTGGTAAAGGGCGGCATCGACGCGAAACCGGGCGGCCATCCGCTGGTTATCAGCGAACGGCGGGCACCCGTAAGGCCCGAGTGCGCCCCAATAGGGCTCTCGTCCCGCTACGGAGCGTTTTGCAGGGAGGCCGCTGCCATCTGGAAGTAGTCCAGCAGGGCTTTGCGGTGTTCGTCGTCCAGGATCGACGGTTCGATCTCACCGACCGCGATCCGCATGCATCGCATCCAGGCGTCGCGCTCGAGCGGCCCGATGACGAACGGATTGTGGCGCATGCGCAGCCGCGGGTGCCCGCGCTCGTCGGAGTAGGTGCGCGGCCCGCCCCAGTACTGTTCGAGGAACATCCGGAACCGGCGCTCGGCCGGACCCAGATCCTCCTCCGGGTACAGCGGGCGCAGGATCTCGTCGGCCGCGACCTCGCGATAGAACACCGACACCAGACGGCGAAACGTCTCCGCGCCGCCCACGGCTTCGTAGAAGGAGGTCGTTGTCTGCTCACCGGAAGTCACGCGCTCCATTGTGCCCCGATCACCACGGTCACGAACGCGCTGCCCTTCAACCACAGTTCATCCGGAAGTTTGAAAAATAGCCGTGCAATACCGCCGGAACCATGGTCAACTGGGGTCAGTATCGGCCCCAGATACCACATGATCCTGCCAATCATGAAATTGAGGTCACGAGGATGAAGCAGCGACCGAGCGCCCGTTCACACGAGGCGCGCACGCACCGACAACTCCAGCCCGCCGACGTCCACAATCGTGGCTCGGGGGCTGTTCCGCTGCATATCCTGTCCGATCACCATCCGGGCGCACACGGTCTTCACGACCTGCCGCATCTCCCCGCGCCTCTGCATCTCGCCGGAGACCACGACGCCGCAGCGTGGCGCAAACGCCGGGTCCTCCTCCTCAACGCCACCTACGAGCCGCTCACCGCGCTGTCCGCGCGTCGCGCTGTTGTGCTGCTGATCTGCGCCAAAGCAGACGCCGTTCACGACAATCCCGAAGGACCGGTCCTGCATTCCGCGGGCTCCGAAGTGGCGATTCCGTCCGTCATCCGCCTGCGCACCTACGTGCGGGTGCCCTACCGCGCCCGCGTGCCGATGACCCGCGCCGCGCTCATGCATCGCGACCACTACCGATGCGGGTACTGCGGCGGCAAGGCCGAGACCATCGACCACGTGATCCCCCGCAGTCGCGGCGGCGAGCACTCGTGGGAGAACTGCGTCGCCAGCTGCGCCCCCTGCAATCACCGCAAGGCCGACAAGATGCTGACCGACCTGGGTTGGCACCTGCGCCACCCGCTGGTCTCGCCCAAGGGCCCGCATTGGCGGCTGCTGTCCACCACCGCCGATCTGGATCCGATCTGGTTGCAGTACCTCGGCGAAGGGGCCGCCTGATAGGCACAGCCGCGCATGGCCGGAACGCAGGCGAGCTACGCCTGACCAGCGGTCGATCGGCTCAGGCGCTCTCGATGACCATCGTCGCCCACGTTCCCGGCTCGAGCGCTTCGAAGATGTGGGGGAGATCGCCCAGGTAGCGGATGTAGTCGCCGGGGCGCATCTCCACGGGCTCGTCCGCCGGGCCCGCCATGGCGCGGCCTGCCGCCAGGACGACATGCTCGACGACGCCCGGGCTGTGCGGATCCGAGCGACGAGTGTGGCCGGGTTCGGCCGCGATGCGGTACACATCACAGCGAGTGTGTGACTGGCCCGCTGCGAGCAATGTCACCCGATAGTCGGCGTCGGCCGAGGGGACGGGTGCGCCCTCGTCGGCGCGAATCACCTGAACATTGGCCCGCGGCGGATCGAGCAGCCGGGAGAACGGCATTTCGAGGGCGACGCACAGCGCCCACAGGGTTTCCAGGCTGGGGTTGCCGGTGCCCGATTCCAGTTGCGACAGCGTGGATTTCGCGACGCCCGCCCGATGAGCGACCTCGGTGAGCGAGAGGCCGGCGCGGGCGCGCTCACGACGCAGCGCCGCGGCGATCACCGCCTGGGGCGGTCCGACGACGGGGTCCTGCCGGTCCATCTACGCCTCCTGAGGGCTGGCGATACCGCGTTGACTTTACCCACCCCGTGCGTTCAATATAAACAACATGCGTTCGATTTGGCGAACACTCGACCGGAGAACCGTGGCTGCCGTAGCCGCGGCGTGCCTTGCCGTCGGCCTGTTCGGGGTGTCCTATGGCGCGTCGACGATCGCGGCCGGGTTCCCGATGTGGATGCCGATCGTGATGGCGGTCACGGTGCTGGCAGGCGGCTCGGAATTGCTGTTCTTCGGGATCGTCGCGGCCGGCGGTAGTCCGCTGGCGGCGGTGGTGGCCGGACTGCTGCTCAACGCGCGCCACCTGCCGTACGGATTGTCGGCGCCCGAGGTGTTCGGGCGCGGCTGGAAGCGAGCGCTCGGCATCCACGTCCTCAACGACGAGTCGGTCGCCTTCGCCACGGCCCCCGGTGATCAGGAACGCAAACGCGCCGCGTACTGGGCCTGCGGTATCGGCGTCGCACTGTGCTGGCCGCTGGGCGCCACCCTCGGCGCGGCACTGGGTTCGCTCGTACCCGATACCTCGGCGCTCGGCCTGGACGCGGTGTTCCCGGTGATCCTGCTCGCGCTGATCCTGCCCGCCCTGCGCGACCGGGCAACATTGCGGCCGGTACTGGTCGGTGCCGGGTTGGCGGTAGCGGTCGCACCGTTCGTGCCTGCCGGGCTCCCGGTGCTGATCGCCCTGGGCGGACTGGTCTTCGCTCTACGCCCACCGACCCCCACCGGCGAACCGGTGGCGGCATGAACGCGCCGTATCTGCTGCCCGCCATGTTGGCGCTCGCTGTGGGAACCTACGCACTGCGATGGACCGGCCCCGCGATGCGCCATCGGCTGCGGCTGTCCCCCCGGGCAATCCACCTCCTGGACACCGGCGCCCTCATTCTGCTCGCCGCGCTGGTAGCAACAGCCACGCTGCCGACCGGCTCCGGCCACCTCGGCGTCGCCCTACCCGCCGGTGTCGGCGTGGGCGGAGTCCTCGCGTGGCGGCGCGCCCCTCTACTCGTCACCGTGCTGGCAGCAGCCACGACAACGGCGCTGCTACGCCTCGTCGGCGTGCACTGACTCACTGCCAACCACGCTGCGCCACGACGGCACCCTCAGCCCGCCCCGCGACCCCTCGGGTGCGGGGTTACCGCGACCCGAGACTCTGATCTGCCCAACTCAACTGGGCGACAACGGAATCCCGCCACCCAATCGCCGCGCGACAGACCCGTACCGAGCATCCAACCGCAACCACGTCCGCGTAGCCCGCACCCGCACCAGCTCCGACGGCTGAATCCGACGCGACTCCGCCTTCTCCCCCGCATGCGGAATGAAATCCATCGCAGTGAGCGCGAAGACGACGCGCATCGGCACCTGCACCTCGAGATCACCGGTCCCGGTAACCGTAAGAACCGACTGGTCGAGAAGAGACGCGGGCGGCCCTTTGGGACCGCCGTGTTCGCGCGCCACATCCGCGCCACGTTCGGCCAGCTCCACCAGGGTGCGCGCCGGAACGTCATCCACATGCGAGAAGCCGTCGGTCGGCGGAAGGGCACCGCGCCAGGCGGAGTCCATCGAGTAACCGAGGTCGATCGGATGGCCGGTACCCAATCCCGCGAGCACCGTGTCCGCACCGACGGTGACATCGTCGACACCGAGTTCCGCGGTGATCGTGCGCACCGCCAGAGTCTCGAACCCCGTTGCCACCCACGCGGATACGAGACTGGAACCACGCCGCCGCAATCGGACGACAGCGGCCGGGTCCAGCCGGAGGGCTCGGCTGAGGAAGGTGGCCAGGTTTTCGCGTTCGGCCGGGTCGGGCGTGTGGAGCACCCGTTGTTCGGAGGAGCTCACGTAATCAGGCCCGCCACAGTGTCAGGTAGTCGCGCTCGGACTCGCTGAGCCTGCGCAGCCGCTGGGTATCGATGTCGAACGCGGCGAGCTGGGTGGTCGCGATCACCGCGGGCGGCGAATCGGGAGCCGCGCCGTTGGCCCGCACCTCGTAACCGATGGTGAAATCGACCGCGCGCAATTGCTTGACCCACATGGCGATGTCGAGCGGGGTGTCCTCGTGCCGCAACTGCCCGCGGTACTTCACATGCAGGTCGACCAGCACACACCCCTGCCGCCCCATCGACGCCGTCGGCTTGTCGTCGTCGAACAGCCACGGAATCCGCGCCTCTTCCAGCAGGGTCACCATCCGAGCGTGGTTGACGTGCTGGAACACGTCCATATCCGACCAGCGGATCTCGACCTTCGCGTGAAAACGCTGCGGCAACACCAGCTCCGGTGCGGGCGTGCCGGTGTTGCCGTTCGGCGAACTCGTCACCGTGGTACCTCCGATTGGGCGCCCACCCCGCTCACCATGCTCCGCACCTGTCGCGCGGCAACCGACAGTGTGGCGAGGTCGTGGGTCCCGGACTCGAACAGCTCCGACAGGGCCGCGCGCGCACGACCCAGCCTGGACTGGTTCTTCGACTCCCAGTATGCAATTTTTTCGTCGGGAGTTTCCTCCGGGTCACCCGCGGACAGCACATCGAGGGTGAGCGAGCGCAACGAACCGTACATGTCGTCGCGCAGAGCGAGCCGGGCCAGCGCGTGCCAGCGATCACCGCGTTCGAGATGGCTCACCGCCTCGAGCAGCCAGTCGATCTTGAGATGGTCGTTGAGCGCGTAGTACAGGGCGCCCACCTCGGCGCCGTCGCGATCGGTGATGTCGGCGATGTCGACGATGTCGAGCAGCGGGAACAACCCGAGCAGCCCGAACACCTCGGTGGCCAGGTCGGTCGGCGCACCGCGGGCGATCAGCTCGGCGGCGCCCTGGGTGAGGGAGGTGACATGGTGCCCGCGCAACCAGCCCGGCACCTGCGGCGCCAGTTCCTGGACCCGGCGGTGATAGCGGTTGATCTCGGCGCCGACCGCGATCGGCTGCGGCCGGTTGCTCAGCAGCCAGCGCGATGCACGGTCCAGCGTCCGCTTGGATTCCAATTCGAGCAGGTCACAGACTCCGGCGGCCGCGTCGGCGCCGCGGATGCGCGACCACACGTCATGGAGCTGGAAGATCTCGGTGGCCGCGGCGAACGCACGCACCGTATCGGTGGTGGTGGCGCCGACCTCTTCGTTGAGGCGGTGGGCGTAGGTGATGCCGCCGTAGTCGACGACCTCGTTGACGATCATCGTGGTGACGATCTCGCGGCGCAGCCGGTGCTTCTTGATGGCGGCGCCGAACTGCTCCCGCAGCGGCGTCGGGAAGTACAGGGGCAGCTTCCTCGCGAAGTAGGCGCTGTCGGGCAGGTCGGTGTCGAGCAGGTCGGCCTTGAGGCCGAGCTTCACGTGCGCGAGCAGGTTGGCCAGCTCGGGTGAGGCGAGCCCGGCGCCCTCCTCGCCACGGCGAGCCAGCTCGGCGGTCGACGGCAGCGCTTCGAGCTCCCGGTCGAGGCCACGTCGCTGTTCGAGGTCGGCGATCACACGACCGTGCACATTGAGCATCTGGGGCGCGTCGGTGCGGGCGATACCGATCAAGGTGTTCTGATCGACGTTGTCGTGCAACACCATTCGAGCGACCTCGTCGGTCATCGAGGCCAGCAGCGGATTGCGGTCGGCGGGTGCGAGACCGCCCGCGCTGACCACGCCGTCGAGCAGGACCTTGATATTGACCTCATGGTCGGAGCAGTCGACGCCCGCGGAGTTGTCGAGTGCGTCGGTGTTCATCTTGCCGCCCGCACGGCAGAACTCGATCCGGCCGAGCGCGGTGGCCCCCAGGTTGCCACCTTCGCCGATCACCTTGACCCGCAATTGGTTTCCGTCGACGCGCACCGCGTCGTTGGACTTGTCACCCACCTCGGCGTTGGATTCGGTGCTCGCCTTCACATAGGTGCCGATGCCGCCGTTCCACAGCAACTGCACCGGTGCGAGCAGGATCGCGCGCACCAACTCCGGCGGCGAGAGCGTCTGCACCGAGTCGGGCAGGCCGAGCGCCGTCCGTGCCTGCGGCGAGATCGGCACCGACTTCACGGTCCGTTCGAACACGCCGCCGCCCTCGCTGATCAGGCTCCGGTCGTAGTCGGCCCACGAGGATCGCGGCAGCGCGAACAAGCGCTCACGTTCGGCGAAGGAGCTCGACGCGTCGGGGTTCGGGTCGAGGAAGATGTGCCGGTGGTCGAAGGCGGCGACCAGGCGGATGTGCTCGCTGAGCAGCATGCCGTTGCCGAAGACGTCACCGGACATGTCGCCGATGCCCACCACCGTGATCTCGTCGCGGGCCGGGTCCATCCCCAACTCGCCCAGGTGCCGGCGCAGCGACTCCCAGGCGCCTCGGGCTGTCACTCCCAGGGCCTTGTGGT
>NZ_JBHWZY010000274.1:0-7779 GCF_042727815.1 Nocardia sp. NPDC060220 | reverse complement strand
CGGTCTGGATGTTCGGGTTCCAGCGACGGTTGGTGCGCCGGTGCGAGTGCGAGACCGACTTCCCGAAACCGGGGCCCTTGGCGCAGACGTCGCAAACGGCAGCCATGTCGCGAGCTCCTTCATGTCATAAGCGGACAGCGGCGCACGTATGCCCGCTGAACCGGAAACTGATGTCGTCAAATGCCTTGCCGACTGTCGTCGGCCAGCGCAGACCCACGTGGGCCGCACAAAGCAACCCTGCAAGACTAGCGGGCCGGGCCTCGAAGTTCCAAACCGGGTATCCCGGTCGACCTGCCGAGCACAGCCCGGCTGAGGGCCCGTCCGAGGTCAGCGTACCCCGGTCGGTAGCTGCCGCTAACCTGGCGTGCGTGCTCGGCGCGCGGGTACGCAGAACGGGGAGCGAGGTGGCGGTGGCGCACGTGCGGGAGTCTCTCGACGGCCCCGATCTGCTGGTCTGGGCCTGCGGTTGCCGCACCGACCTGGAGCTACGCCGCGCGGAGATCGATGCGCTCAACGTGTTCCCCATCGCCGACGCCGACACCGGGACCAACCTCCTGGCCACCATGCGCGCCGCGGTCGCGACGGCGGAGCGGGCCGTGCTCGACGCGCAGGACGCCACGTCCCACCTCGTCGCCCAGGCCTTGGCCCGCGGCGCGACCACGGGTGCGCGCGGAAATTCGGGCATCATCCTGTCGCAGGTCCTGCGCGGGATCGCGGAGGCCGTTGTCGCAGGCCCGTTGACCGGTGCGCGGCTGCAGGAGGCATTGCGGCGGTCGGCCGTGCTCGTGCGCACGGGACTGAGTGCCCCGGTCGAGGGCACGATCCTGACGGTTCTCGACCGCGCCGCCGCCGCGGCCGCCGAGGTCGCCGAACCCTCCCTGGAAGAGGTGGCCCGTGCCGCCGCCGAAGGTGCCGCGCGGGCACTGAGCCGGACTCCGACCCAGCTGGGCGTGCTGCGCGCGGCGGGAGTCGTCGACGCGGGGGCGCGCGGGCTGCTGGTGTTGCTCGACTGCCTCGTGGCCGAAGTCTGCGGTGAGGCACCCGCGCGAGTCAGATACACGCGGGGCGAGCGCGCGGACCAGGGGCCGCACCGGCGGCCGGACGACGGCAACGAGCAGGGAGTGACTCTGCCCGGCGGGTCCGGTGACATCGATCACGAACCTGCGCGCGACGGCGAGGGGGAGGCCGTTTCCGACGGCCGGGAGCAGCGGATACGCGACGACCATGATCACCGTGATCGGGACGCTGATCCACACTTCGAGGTCATGTACGTGATCTCCGGCACCGACGAGACCGCCGCGGGTGGGCTGCGCGATCGGCTCGCCGTTCTCGGTGATTCGGTGGTGGTGGTCGGCGACGGCGACAGCACCTGGTCGGCCCATGTGCACTGCCGCGACGCGGGGGCGGCGATCGAGGCCGGGCTCGCGGTGGGCACGGTGACGAGCATTCGAATCGAGAGTTTCGCGGTGACCGCGCCGCACAGCGGCCACCACGAGCCCGGCCATCACGATCACGGCCACCACGCGCGAGGCGCCGACCGGCTCGGTGCGCGGCACGCGCGGGGCGGGACGGGTGCGCGAGACAACTCCGCGGTGTGCGCGCAGGTTGCGAGCGGTGCCGGTGATCGACTGTCGCGTCCCGCGGAGGGAGACGTCTTTCCCGTCACCGGCGGTGCTCGCGATGGTCGCGTCTTCGGCGATCCCGCCGCGCGCGGTGTCCTCGCGGACCGTGGTGTCCTGGCGGTGGTGGCAGGCGCTGCCGCCACACGCCTGTTCGAAGATGCCGGGGCGGTGGTGTTGCGCGGGGATCGGCAGGTCGATACGAGCACTCTGCTGACCGCGATTCGGCGGATGCCACATCGTGAGGTGCTCGTGTTGCCCAACGGCGCCCTGCCCGCGCAGGAACTCGTCGCGGTCGGTGTGGCCGCGCGTGACGGGTCGCGTGATGTGTTGTTGCTGCCGAGCGCGTCGATGGTGCAGGGTCTCGCGGCGCTGGCGGTGCACGATCGCGGGCGGATCGCGGTGGATGACGCGTTCGCGATGTCGGAGGCGGCGGCGACCATGCGCTGGGGTGCCCTGCGGGCTGCCCGGGTGCGGGCCCTGACGATGGTCGGAATGTGTTCTCCCGGTGACGGACTCGGGCTCGTCGGCCAGGATGTGGTGGTGATCGACCCCGATGTGGTCGGCGCGGGACGCATTCTGCTCGACCGGATGCTCGGTCTCGGTGGGGAATTGGTGACGCTGCTGATGGGCGCCGATACGGGGCCCGAGTTGGCGCAGGTGCTCGCCGAGCATGTGACGGCCGGTTTCCCCGGCGTCGAGGTGGTGGTGTATTCCGGTGGACAGCAAGCGGATCTGGTGCAGATAGGGGTCGAGTAGATGGCGACGTTGAGTGACCGGCTCGACCATGTGCTGGGCGTCAAGGCGGCCGACCGGCTGACCGAGGCGTTCGACATGTCCACGGTCGAGGATCTGCTGCGCCACTATCCGGTGCGCTACGCCACGCAGGGGCAGCCCCTCACCGAGGAGGAGCCGGAGGAGGGTGCGCACATCACCGTCATCGGCCGCATCACGAAAACCGAACTGCGCCCGATGAAGAACCGGCGCGGCTCCCTGTTGAAGGTGCAGCTCGACACCGGCGCCCAGCGTCCACTGGAAGCCACCTTCTTCAACGGCGACAAGGTGCGATATCTGGTGAAAGAAGGTGTGCGAGCGATGATGTCGGGCACCGTGCACTGGTGGCGTCCCGACCGCTGGAACCTCTCGCACCCCGACTACCTGATCCTGCCCGACAAGGCCGAAGCCGGTGTGGAGGAACTCACCTCCGTGCGCGGTAGCGGCGCGCTGCGCGGGCTGGCGCAGAGCGCGAAAGGCGCGGGCGGAGTGGATGCCTCGTTCTTCGAGCGCGAATTCGTCCCCGTGTATCCGGCGACCGCGAAGGTCCAGAGCTGGGACCTGCTGGCCTGCATTCGCCAGGTACTCGACCAGCTCGACCCCATCGACGACCCGCTGCCCGCCGACCTGCGCGAGGAGCGCCAACTGCTTGCGCTCTCAGAAGCGCTGCGCCTGATCCACCTCCCTGAGCACAAGCTGGATATCGAGAAGGCCAGGGACAGGCTTCGTTTCGATGAGGCGCTCGCCTTGCAGCTCGTGCTGGCCGAACGCCGCCACGAGGTGGAGGGCCGCACCGCCCCCGCCTGCCCGCCCTC
Source organism: Nocardia sp. NPDC060220 (assembly GCF_042727815.1). Taxonomy (NCBI): domain Bacteria; kingdom Bacillati; phylum Actinomycetota; class Actinomycetes; order Mycobacteriales; family Nocardiaceae; genus Nocardia; species Nocardia sp. NPDC060220. The sequence continues at coordinate 4,571 of NZ_JBHWZY010000274.1, read as the reverse complement.
GGCCGACGGCATCGCCGCCACCTTCGACGAGCGCTTGCCGTTCGAGCTCACCGAAGGCCAGCAGCAGGTGCTCGCGGAGATCTCCGAAGACCTCTCCCGTACCCGCCCGATGCACCGCCTGCTGCAGGGTGAGGTGGGTTCGGGCAAAACGATCGTGGCGCTGAACGCCATGCTCCAAGTCGTGGACTCGGGGCGCCAATGCGCCCTGCTCGCGCCGACCGAAGTCCTGGCCGCCCAGCATTATCGGTCGCTGCGGGCGATGCTCGGCGACCTCGGCAACGCGGGCGAACTCGGCGCTGCGGAGAACTCGACGAAGGTCGTGCTGCTCACCGGATCGATGTCGACGGCCGCGAAGAAGGCGGCATTGCTGGACGCGATGACCGGCGAGGCGGGCATCGTCATCGGTACCCACGCGCTGATCCAGGATGCCGTCGAGTTCTACGACCTCGGCCTCGTGGTGGTCGACGAACAACACCGCTTCGGTGTCGAACAGCGAGACGCGTTGCGTGCCAAGGCGAAAGACGGCATCAGTCCGCACCTGCTGGTGATGACCGCCACCCCGATCCCGCGCACCATCGCGATGACGACACTCGGCGATCTCGAAACCTCCACGCTCACCCAGCTGCCCAAGGGGCGCTCACCGATCGTGTCGAAAGTTGTTCCGCGCAAACTGCACCCGGGCTGGGTGGATCGTGCCTGGGAGCGCATCGTCGAGGAGGTCGGCCAGGGCAGGCAGGCCTATGTCGTCTGTTCGCGCATCGGCGAGGATCCCGACGCGCCACCGGCCAAGGGGAAGAAGGCGGAGAAGGAAGGCCCGACCACCGCGGCCGCGGTGGAGATGTACGAGACGCTGAGCGCCGGTCCGCTCGCCGGTGTACGCGTCGGCCTGCTGCACGGCAGGCTGCCGTCCGATGAAAAAGACCACGTGATGCGCCAATTCAACGACGGCGCCATCGACGTGCTGGTCTGCACCACGGTCGTCGAGGTCGGTGTCGACGTGCCGAACGCGACCGTCATGGTGATCGTCGACGCCGACCGGTTCGGGGTGAGTCAGCTGCACCAGCTGCGCGGTCGCATCGGCCGAGGCAAGCACCCGGGCCTGTGCCTGCTGGTCACCGATGCCGCGCCGGGCGGGACAGCGATGGCGCGGCTGGAGGCGGTGGCGGCGACGACCGACGGCTTCGAACTCTCGGTGCTCGACCTGCGGCAGCGTCGCGAAGGTGACGTCCTCGGTTCGGCGCAGTCCGGTACCGCCCGGTCGTTGCGGTTGCTCTCGCTGCTCGACGACCTCGAGGTGATCACCGCCGCACAGGAACTCGCCCGCCAGGTCGTCGCCGAGGACCCGGGTCTGGTGCATCATCCGGGCTTGGCGGGCATGATGCACGCCGCCGTCGACGGCGAACGCATCGAATACCTCGCCAAGTCCTGACCCCCGCGATGTCAGCGAGGTAGGCGCGGGTACGGCAGGTCGGTGCTGGTGTGTTCGGTCACCGACAGTGGCCGCCCGATCTGCGGGAACGCGCGCTGCGGGCACGACGGACGCTCGCACACCTTGCACCCGGCCCCGATCGGCACCGCCACCTGCGGATCGTCGAGCTGCAGCCCCTGCGAATACACCAGCCGGTCGGCGTATTCGATGTCGCAGCCGAGCCCGATGACGAAGTTCTTCGACGCCGCCCCGAACCCCTGCGCGGCGGCGGGGGTGGTGCGCGCGATCCACAGGTACCGGCGCCCGTCGGGCATCTCCGAGATCTGCGTGAGGATGCGTCCGGGGTGCGCGAACGCCTCGTGGGTGACCCACAGCGGGCAACTGCCGCCCACCCGGGAGAAGTGGAACGCGGTGGCGGACTGGCGTTTCGAGATATTGCCGGCCCGATCGGTACGCACCAGGAAGAACGGCACGCCGCGCTGACCCTGCCGCTGCAGGGTGCTGAGCCGATGGCAGACCGTCTCGAAGCCGACTTCGAACCGCAGTGCGAGCAGGTCGACGTCGTAGCGCAATTCCTCGGCCGAGCGCAGGAACCGGCCGTAGGGCAGGATCAGCGCGCCGGCGAAGTAGTTGGCCAGCCCGACCCTGGCCAGGGTGCGGGATTCGCCGGTGAGCGCCCGGGATTCGGCGAGCACGTTGTCGATCTCGCGGCCGTAGAGCAGCAGGCCGAGGGTGGTCGCGATCTGGAAGGCGCGCTGCCCGGGGCGCAGTCGCCTGGCCAGGGTGAGGGTTCGGGTGTCGGGGTCGTAGTGGCGTTTCGGGATGGCCGGGTCGGCGCCGTCGCCGCGGACCAGCACCGTGACGCCCGCGCGTTCCTCGGCGATCCTGGCCAGCTGACGATCCAGCGAGCCGATGCTCAGGCCGGATTCCTCGAACAGCTGCTCGGCGGCATGGTCGAGGGTTGAGATGTGGTTGCGGTGGTCGTAGAAGAAGTCCCGCACGTCCTCGTACGGCATGGGGGTGCCCGGCGCGCCGGCCGGTGTGTCGACGCGTGAGGACAGCAGGTCGAGCTGGTCGGTCGCCGCGCGCAACCGCCGGTGCATCGCGATGACGATGCGCGCCACCTCGGGCAGCCGGGTCGCCAGTTCCTCGACCTCGGTGATCGGGGCGGTGTCGCCACCGCCCGCGGCTTCCACCAGTACCTCGTGCAGGTCCGAGACCAGCCGCGCGTCGGAGTCGGCGGCGAAGAACTGCACGTCCAGATCGAAGGTCGAGTTGAGTTTCAGCAGAACAGGAATGGTCAGCGGGCGCTGATCACGCTCGAGCTGATTGAGATAGCTGGGTGAGAGGTCCAGCGACTTCGCGAGCGCTGCCTGGGTCATCCGCCGTTCTTCGCGCAGCCTTCGTAGCCTGGCCCCCGCGTACATCTTCCGCACGTCGCAGATCCTAACGCGACCTGTTCGCAATGTTTGCTCAAAGTGGCGAATGCCTCGGGAGAAGTCCAGTCCCGCAAGGGATTTTACCTGTGTCTACCCGTGCGTAACATGCGAAGTCGCGCTCGGCGGCAGATGCGAGCTCGCCTGCGGCGACCGCATTATCGCCGAGGGCCGCCCGCGCGTTCTCTGCGTGGTTGCCGGGAGAATCAACCATAGCGCTTCGGCATCACCGCTCCGGCGATGATCGCCGATCTTCGCAATAGTTGCTGATTTGTCGTCCATTGCACGCAAAAATACGCTTGTTCAGCCCATATCCAGCGATAGATCCAGTGCGTAGCGTGCGAACCATGGCAATGAAAACCCATATCGTTCGCAGCGTCGGGCCCGCCGAGGACTTTCCGCGGTCACAGCATCTGGCCACGCTGATCGCCGAGGTGGCCACCGATCCGGTGGCGGTGACCGGCGAGGTCACCGACATGATCGTCAACCGCATCATCGACAACGCCGCCGTGGCCGCGGCGTCGGTCCTGCGCGGTCCGGTCCGCACCGCCCGCGCGCAGGCGTCGGCCCATCCACTGTCCGCCGCTTCGCCTCGCCACGGGGCCACCGTCTTCGGACTGCCCGGCGGGCAGCGATTTTCACCCGAGTGGGCGGCGTGGGCGAACGGGGTCGCGGTGCGCGAGCTCGACTTCCATGACACGTTCCTCGCGGCGGAGTACTCGCATCCGGGCGACAACATCGCGCCGATTCTGGCCGTCGCCCAGCACATGGGCCGGTCCGGCGCCGAGCTGATCCGCGGGCTCGCCACCGGCTACGAGATCCAGATCGACCTGGTGCGCGCGATCTGCCTGCACGAACACAAGATCGACCACGTCGCTCACCTCGGCCCGTCGGCCGCCGCGGGCATCGGCACGCTGCTCGGCCTCGACACCGAGACCATCTATCAGGCCGTCGGCCAAGCAGTGCACACCACGACCGCTACGCGGCAGTCCCGCAAGGGCGAGATCTCCAGCTGGAAGGCCTACGCCCCCGCGTTCGCCGGGAAGATGGCCGTCGAGGCGGTCGACCGGGCGATGCGTGGTGAAGGCGCGCCCGCACCCATCTGGGAGGGCGCCGACGGTGTGATCGCCTGGTTGCTCGGCGGCACCGATGCCGAATACCAGGTGCCGCTGCCGACTCCGGGCGCGGCCAAGCGCGCCATTCTCGACAGCTACACCAAGCAACACTCCGCCGAATACCAGAGCCAGGCCCCGATCGACCTCGCCCGCCGACTGCGCGAGCGGATCACCGACACCGCCCGCATCACCTCGATCGTGCTGCACACCAGCCACCACACGCACTACGTGATCGGCACCGGATCCGGCGACCCGCAGAAGTTCGATCCGCACGCCAGCCGCGAGACCCTCGACCACTCGCTCCCCTATATCTTCGCGGTCGCCCTCCAGGACGGGACCTGGCATCACGAGCGCTCCTACGCGCCCGAGCGCGCCCAGCGACCCGACACGGTGGCGCTGTGGCGCAAGATCTCCACGGTCGAGGATCCCGACTGGACGCGCCGCTATCACGCGACCGATCCGGCCGAGAAGGCCTTCGGCGCCCGTGCCGTGGTGACTCTCGACGACGGCGAGGTGATCGTCGACGAACTCGCGGTCGCCGACGCGCATCCACTGGGCGCGCGGCCGTTCGCGCGCGCGCAGTACGTCGAG
>NZ_JBHWZY010000273.1:0-7794 GCF_042727815.1 Nocardia sp. NPDC060220 | reverse complement strand
GCCTGGCCCAGGAGCGGCCCTTGTCCTTGCTCGGATCCTGGCGATACAGGTACGCGGTCGAGACGACGAACAGCGGCAGCAGGGTGCCGCTGGCGAGCAGCCCGGTGCGCAGTCGGCGGGCGTAGCCGCCGTCGACGTGCATGTAGGCGTCGAACACCACGCTGCGGTGCTCGACCTCCTCGGCGCCGTGCCAGCGCACCAGATCGAGCATGGTCGGGTCCATCCCGAGCTCGGCGAGTACGTCCGATTCCAGCAGCCATTCGCCGATGACGGCGGTGAAGTGTTCCATCCCGGCGAACAGGCCGAGGCGTTCTTTGAGCCATTGCTCCTTGGCGCGGCCGGTGAGTCCCTGGTCGCCCAGGATCCGGTCGACCAGCCAGGCGATCTTGGCGACATAGGACTCGACATCGAGTCCGATCGACTGCAGATGCCGCCGCGCGCCCTCGTGGCTGCTGGCGTGCATCGATTCCTGGCCGATGAACCCGGTGACCTCCTCCCGCAGCCGCTCGTCCTCGATGTAGGGCAGGGCTTCGGCCAGGCAGGTGGCCATCGCCCGTTCGCCCTCGGGGAGGACGAGATGCATCACGTTGGTGACATGTGTCGCGAGGACTTCGCCCGGGATGTAGTGCAGGGGCACCGACGAGAAGTCGAAATGCACATCCCGCGCGTGAATTGCGTGCGCTTGTTCCTGATAGGAGCGCGCCGTTGCACCGTTATCAGCCATATCGGAACCGTACAGTGCAACAAATACTATCGCAATGTTGCAGACGGATCTGATCTGCGGTTGTGATCGGGACCCGCCGCGCCTGATACCGTCGAAGCGTGCTCTCCACCGCCGCGACCTCGGGAAATTCGCCCACCGCCGACTCCGTCGAAGAACGAATTCTCGATGCCGCCCTCGTGCAGTTCGAGCGGGTGGGCGTGCGCAAGACGACGATCGAGGACATCGCCAAGGCCGCCGACGTCGACCGCGCCACCGTCTACCGGCGGATCGGTTCGCGCGACGATGTGGTGAGCGCGGCCTTCGAACGGGAGGTGCGCAGGCTGCTGGCCGACCTGGGTGAGATCCCGGCGCGCCACGACACCTTCGACGACATCGTCGTCGACGTGTTCACCACCGTGATCACGCGATGGCGGGCGCACCCATTGGTCGAGCGGCTGCTCACGCTGGAGGCCGACCGCCTGCTGCCCCAGCTCACCGTCGACGGGGCGTCGTTCTTCCTGCTCTCGGTCGCGGCGTCCACCGAGATCCTCCGAAAGGTGCTCGAGGACAGCCGATTCCCCGACATTCCCGACCTGAGCGCTCGGGTCGAAGTGGTCTGCCGCGTGGTGCACTCGCTGATCCTGCAGCCGGTGGGCACCATCGACACCGGCTCGGAGCAAGCATTGGCGGCGTTCGCCCGCACGTATGTGGTTCCGATTCTGGTAGCCGGGTTGTAAGCGCGGGCTCCGCATCGGGGGGAAGGGTGTGGTCGGGTCCTCGGTGACCCGGTCGGCCCCGCGTAGCTGGTCTCGAGTTCTGCACTACTTTGTTGGCGGTATGTCAATAGTGTCGGTCCTGCATTGACAAACACCGGGCCGGACTGCGAAGGTACCAATTACTTGGACATCCAACTATTGGAAACCCTCCAACTGCGCACACCGCGCGACCGACATCAACGGAGTAGGACTGGCATGGTTCGCGAACTCACGCACTTCATCGGCGGCAAGCACGTCACCGGCACTTCCGGCGCCTTCGGCGACGTCTTCGATCCGAATCTCGGGCAGGTGCAGGCCAGGGTTCCGCTGGCGAATGCCGCCGAGGTGAGCGCGGTGATCGACAACGCGGCCGCGGCTCAGCCGGTGTGGGCGGCGTTCAACCCGCAGAAGCGCGCCAGGGTGCTGATGAAGTTCGTGAACCTGGTCAACGACGAGATGGACAGCCTGGCCGCGCTGCTCTCCTCCGAGCACGGCAAGACCATCGCCGACGCCAAGGGCGACATCCAGCGCGGCCTCGAGGTCATCGAGTTCGCCATCGGCATCCCGCACCTGCTCAAGGGCGAGTACAGCGACAGCGCGGGCACCGGTATCGACGTGTACTCGATGCGTCAGCCGCTGGGTGTCGTCGCCGGTATCACGCCGTTCAACTTCCCGGCGATGATCCCGCTGTGGAAGGCGGGTCCGGCGCTGGCCTGCGGTAACGCCTTCGTGCTCAAGCCCTCCGAACGCGATCCGTCGGTGCCGCTGCGCCTGGCCGAGCTGTTCCTCGAGGCGGGTCTGCCGCCGGGGGTGTTCAACGTGGTCAACGGCGGCAAGGAAGCCGTCGACACGATCTTGGGCGACAAGCGGATCAAGGCGGTCGGTTTCGTCGGCTCGACTCCGATCGCCCAGTACATCTACGAGACCGCGACCGCCAACGGCAAGCGCGCGCAGTGTTTCGGTGGGGCCAAGAACCACGCGGTCGTGATGCCCGACGCCGACCTCGACGATGTCGCCGATCAGCTGATCGGTGCGGCGTACGGGTCCGCGGGGGAGCGCTGCATGGCGCTGTCGGTGGCTGTGCCGGTGGGCGCGGAGACCGCTGATCGGCTGGTCGCGAAGCTGACCGAGCGGGTGCACAAGCTCAATGTCGGGCGCTCCGACGACGCGGGCGCCGATTTCGGTCCGCTGGTCGGGCTCGACGGGGTGAACCGGGTCAACGACTACGTCCAGATCGGGGTCGACGAGGGCGCCGACCTGGTGGTCGACGGCCGCGGCCTGAGCGTCGAGGGTGCCGAGAACGGCTTCTTCGTCGGCGCGAGCCTGTTCGACAATGTCACCGCCGATATGCGGATCTACAAAGAGGAGATCTTCGGCCCGGTGCTCACCGTGGTCCGCGCGGGCGACTACGAAGAAGCGCTGCGGTTGGTCGACGAGCACGAATACGGCAACGGTGTCGCGATTTTCACCCGCGACGGTGACACCGCGCGCGATTTCTCCGCTCGGGTGCAGGTCGGCATGGTCGGGGTCAATGTGCCGATTCCGGTGCCGATCGCCTACTTCACCTTCGGTGGCTGGAAGGGCTCGGGCTTCGGTGATCTCAACCAGCACGGCCCGGATTCGATCCGGTTCTACACCAAGACCAAGACGGTGACCCAGCGTTGGCCTGCCGGGCTCAAGGAGTCCAACGCTTTCGTCATCCCGACGATGGACTGAGGCGGCAATGTTCACCCTCGATGCGGACGAGCGCGCGATCGGCGAGACCGCGCGCCAGTTCGCCGACGAGTTCCTGGCGCCCAACGCGCTGGATTGGGATGAGCGCAAACACTTCCCGGTCGACGTGCTGCACAAGGCGGGCCCGCTCGGGCTCGGCGGCATCTCGGTGCGCGCCGATGTCGGCGGCTCCGAACTGCGCAGGCTCGACGCGGTGCGGATCTTCGAACAGCTCTCGACCGGGTGCCCCTCGGTCGCGGCGTACATCTCCATCCACAACATGGCGACGTGGATGATCGATGCCTACGGCACCGAGCAGCAGCGCCACCGGTGGGTGCCGGGAATGGCCGCGCTGGAGCTGCTCGGCAGTTACGCGCTCACCGAACCGGGCGTCGGATCCGACGCGGCGGCCTTGAGTACCAAGGCCGTTCGCGACGGCGAGGACTACATCCTGTCCGGCGCCAAGCAATTCATCTCCGGCGCCGGCGCCAACGACGTGTACGTGATGATGGTGCGAACCGGCGGGGACGGCCCGCGCGGCATCTCGGCGCTGATCGTCCCGGCCGACACACCGGGTCTGACGGTGGGACCGAACGAACGGAAGATGGGCTGGAACGCGCAGCCGACCCGGCAGGTGATCCTCGACGGTGCCAGGGTGCCGGTCGCCAACCGGCTCGGTGAGGAGGGCGACGGCTTCTCGATCGCGATGAACGGCCTCAACGGTGGCAGGCTCAATATCGCCGCCTGCTCGATCGGCGGCGCGCAGGCCGCGCTCGACAAGACGGTCCGCTACCTCACCGAACGCCACGCCTTCGGAAAACCCTTGGTGCGCAACGAGGCACTACAGTTCGAGCTGGCCGACATGGCCACCGAACTGGAGGCGGCGCGGACGCTGCTGTGGCGGGCCGCCGCCGCGCTCGACGCGGACGCGGCGGACAAGGTATCGCTGTGCGCGATGGCGAAGCGATTCGCCACCGACACCGGTTTCGACGTGGCCAACAAGGCACTGCAATTGCACGGTGGCTACGGCTACCTGCACGAATACGGCCTGGAGAAGATCGTGCGCGACCTGCGGGTGCATCAGATCCTCGAGGGCACCAACGAAATCATGCGGGTGGTTGTCGCCCGCTCGCTGATCGGAGCAGCATGACCGACGAACCCGAGGTGCTGATCGCCGTCCGTGACGGTCTCGGCGTGATCACCCTGAACCGGCCCAAGGCCATCAACGCGCTCAATCACGCGATGACACTGGCCATCACCGACGCGCTGCGCTCCTGGGCTCACGACGACGCGGTGCGTGCCGTCGTGGTCACCGGCGCGGGGGAGCGCGGGCTCTGCGCGGGCGGCGACATCGTCGCCATTCACGCCGACGCGAAAGGCGGCACGGCGGGCGCCGATTCGCCCACCGGGCGGTTCTGGCGCGACGAGTACCACCTCAACGCGCTGATCGGCAGCTATCCCAAGCCGTATGTGGTGATCATGGACGGCATCGTGATGGGCGGCGGGGTCGGCCTGGCCGGGCACGGCAGCCACCGCATCGTCACCGAACGGTCCAAGATCGGGATGCCCGAGGTCGGCATCGGTTTCGTCCCCGACGTCGGTGGCACCTACCTGCTGTCGCGGGCACCGGGTGAGCTCGGCACGCACGTGGCGCTGACCACCGCGCGGATGTCCGCGGGCGACGCGATCGCGGCCGGATTCGCCGACTACTACGTGCCCTCCGACGCACTACCCGAGCTGCTCGACGCGCTGGGCACCGTCGGTGTCGACGCGGCGATCGCCAAGTTCGCCGAGTCCGCGCCGGCCTCGGACCTGCTCGCACAGCAGCGCTGGATCGACGCTTGCTACAACGCGGACACCGTCGAGGAGATCGCGGCGCGGCTCCAGGCCGACGAAGCGCCCGAGGCCGTCGAGGCAGCCGCTGCTCTCCTCGCGAAATCCCCTGTCGCGCTGAAGGTCACGCTGCGGGCCTTGCGTGCCGCGCAGGACCTGCCGAGCCTCGAGGCGGTGCTGGACCAGGAATATCGGGTCTCGGTCGCCTCACTCGGCTCGCACGACCTGGTCGAGGGCATCCGCGCCCAGGTGATCGACAAGGACCGCAATCCCCAGTGGCGGCCCGCGACCCTCGCCGAGGTGACCGACGAGCAGGTGGCGGCGTACTTCGCCGGTCTGGGTGCGGCGGAACTGGGTTCGACGACAGCGGAGGCACAGCGATGACGAAGACGATCGGTTTCCTCGGGCTCGGCCACATGGGCGGCCCGATGGCGGCGAATCTGGTGCGGGCGGGCTACGACGTGCTCGCCTACGACCCGGTGCCCGCCGCGCAGGAGCAGGCGCGCGCCGACGGCGCGACGGTGGTGGCCACCGCCGTCGAGGCCGCCGTCGACCGTGACGTGGTGATCACCATGCTGCCCAACGGCAAACTCGTCCTCGACGTCTACGCCGAGCTGCTGCCCGCCGCCACGCCGGGCACCCTGTTCCTCGACTGTTCCACCATCGATGTGGCCGACGCGAAAGCCGCTGCGGCCCAGGCTGTGACGGCCGGACATCGACCGCTGGACGCACCGGTCTCCGGTGGGGTGGCCGGTGCCACCGCGGGCACCCTCACCTTCATGGTCGGCGGCACGGCCGCCGACTTCGCCGACGCCGGCGATGTGCTGGAGGTAATGGGCGGCAAGGTGGTGCACTGCGGTGACTCCGGCGTCGGTCAGGCCGCCAAGATCTGCAACAACATGCTGCTCGGAATCTCCATGATCGGCCTGTCGGAGGCACTGGTTCTCGGTGAGCGGCTCGGCCTGAGCCATCAGTCGTTCTTCGACGTGGTCTCCACCGCATCCGGCCAGAGCTGGGCACTGACCAGCTACTGCCCGGTGCCCGGCCCGGTCCCCACCAGCCCGGCCAACAACGACTACCAGCCCGGCTTCGCTACCGCGCTGATGTCGAAAGACCTCACCCTGGCCGCGAACGCGTTGCAGGCCAACGGGGTCGACGGCCGGCTCGGCGAACTCGCCGCCGCGATCTACGCGCGGTTCAACCAGACCGACGCCGGGCGTGACTTCTCCGCCATCGTCACCGACATCCGGGACCGTTCCGCGGAGGCCGACCGGTGACCGAGGCAGACAGCTAGGTGCGAACCGACACGTCACCGCTCGGTCTGCGGGGGCCCGCCGCGCGGGCCCGCCGCAGACAGGCGGTGTTGGTCGCCGCGCAAGACGTGTTCGTCGCGCACGGCTACCACGGCGCCCGGATGGAGGAGATCAGCGCGCGGTCCGGGATCAGCAAACCGGTGCTCTACGACCACTTCGCGGGCAAACTCGACCTGTATCTCGCTGTGCTGCAGCACAATCTGGACCGGATGGTCGACGGCGTCCGGGCCGCCGTCGCCCGCGACACCGACCCACGGCAGCGGGTGCGCCGGGCGGTGATGTCCTACTTCGACTTCGTCGAACACGACGTCGGCGGGTATGTGCTGGTGTTCGAATCGCCGGTGCCCAGCGAGCCGTCGGTCGAATGGCGGGTGCGCACCGCGATGCGCGACTGCGCCGCCCTGGTGAGCGTGGAACTGCGCGCGGGCGGGGTGGACGAGGCCAGGGCCGAGATCCACGCCTGGGCGCTGGTGGGTATCAGCCGCCTCACGGCCGGCCACTGGCTGGAGGCCGGGCGGCCGATCTCCAAAAGCGACGCGGTCGACACCGCGGCCGCCCTGTGCTGGAACGGATTATCGACAGTCGATCGACAACAGGAAGAACAAGGACAGTCATGGCTCAGGCTTTCGCATTGACCGAATCCGACGACGCGTTCCTCGCGAACGCGGCGAACCGCTACGTCCACGTCATCGACATTGCCGCGCCGCCCTCGGCGGTGTGGGCGGCCCTGGTCGCTGATGACGCGCTGGTGTCGTGGTCCGGGCTGGTCACCGGCATGCGGTGGACCACGCCGCGCCCGTTCGGCGTCGGCACCTGCCGCGTCGTCACCCTCGGGCGCATCGCCGCGCTGACCGAACGCTTCTACCGCTGGGACGACCAGCGGCGCATGACCTTTACCGTCGACTTCGCCTCGATCCCCGGCCTGCGCCGCTTCGCCGAGGACATCGAGCTGACGCCGACCGCCACGGGAACCCGGCTGACGTGGACCTTCGCCGTGGAGGGCAAGCCCGCGCTGCAACTGCTGCTGCGCTCGACGAGCGCGGTGACCGAGCGGATCACCGGCTCCATCGCCAAGGGCATCGCGGGCAGTGTCGCCGCGACAGCGCCGAACAGCGGCCCTGCCGTCTGACGGTGCGTCGTCTGCGGCTCATCCCTTGAGCCGCAGCACCGCCAGCACCCTGCGATGGCGGGTATCCGACGGTGGCAGATCGAGTTTGGTGAAGATATTGCCGATGTGCTTCTCGACGGCCCGCTCGGTGACGGTGAGCGAGGTGGCGATGGCGTTGTTGGTGAGGCCCTGCGCCATCAGCTCGAGCACCTCCCGCTCGCGCGGGGTGAGCCGGGCGAGCGAATCCTGTTGCCGGGACGCGCCCATCAGCTGACTCACCACTTCGGGATCGAGTGCGGTGCCGCCGGTGGCGACCCGGTGCAGCGCGTCGACGAAGTCACCGACGTCGGCGACGCGATCCTTGAGCAG
>NZ_JBHWZY010000272.1:0-7844 GCF_042727815.1 Nocardia sp. NPDC060220 | reverse complement strand
GACGGCCGCCCTCGCCATCGCGACCGGCCTCGTCGGTCTGCTCGCCGGTCTCATCCGGCTCGGCTTCATCGCCGCGTTCATCTCCGAACCGGTACTCAAGGGCTTCATCGTCGGACTCGCCCTGGTCATCATCATCGGGCAGGTGCCCAAGTTGCTCGGCGTCGACAAACACGACGGCAACTTCTTCCGGCAGGCGTGGGGCATCATCACCGAGCTGGGCCATGCCCAGTGGCGCACCGTGACGGTCGGCCTGATCAGCCTCGCGCTGGTGCTCGCACTGCGCCGCTGGCTGCCGTTCGTTCCGGGCGCGTTGGTGGCGGTGGGGTTCGGCATCGTCGTCGTGACCTTGTTCGGACTCGACGACAAGGGTGTCTCGATTGTCGGTCATATCGAATCGGGACTGCCGACGCTCGGCCTGCCGTCGGGAGTGTCGTTCGGTGACTACCTCGATCTGCTCGGACCCGCCGTGGGGGTGTTGCTGATCGGCTTCGCCGAGGGCCTCGGCGCCGCGAAAACCTATGCGGCCAAGGCGGGTTACCCCATCGACGCGAATCGGGAGCTGCTCGGCCTCGGCGCCGCCAATCTCGGCTCGGGGCTGAGTTCGGGGATGGTCGTCAACGGCAGCTTGTCGAAGACGGCGGTCAACGGTGGCGCCGGGGCGAAGACCCAGCTCAGCGGGCTTGTCGTGGCCGGGCTCACCGTCGTCACGCTGCTGTTCCTGACCGGGTTGTTCGAGAAGCTGCCGGAGGCCACCTTGGCGGCGGTCGTGATCGCGGCCGTCATCGAACTGGTCGACATCGCCGCCCTGCGCCGCCTCTACCGGGTCTGGACCCACATGCTCGCCAGCATCTACGGCAAGGCGGCACGTGCCGACTTCCTGGCCGCGATGGCCGCGATGCTGGGCGTGCTGATCTTCGATACGCTGCCCGGCCTGCTCATCGGTATCGGTGTGTCGATGCTGCTGCTGGTGTACCGGGCCTCGCAACCGCATGTGGCCGAGCTCGGTAAGGAAGGGTCGTTGTGGGTCGCCGCCGTCCGGCACCCGGACGCGGCGACGCGCCCCGATCTGCTGGTCGTCCGGGTCGAGTCGGGGCTGTTCTTCGCCAACTCCGGTTATGTGAAGGACCAGATCGAGGGGCTGTGCACCGACCGCACCCGGATGGTCGTCCTCGACGCCGAGACCTCGCCCTCGGTCGACGTGACCGCCGCGGCGATGCTGCTCGCCCTGCGTGACACGCTGGCCGCCCGGCGCATCGGGTTCGCGATCGCGCGACCGGTCGCCCAGTTCGGTGACGCCCTCGGCTCGGCCGAGCACGGTGACGTCCCGGTCCCGATCTATCCCACCGTCGCCGCCGCGGCCGCGGCACTGTCCGGCTCATGAACATGCTCGCCTGCCGAAAGGAACGCAGATGAACGGCATTCTGGTCGCGCTCGTCGGAGCGCTGTTGTGCTTCTACGGGATTCGCTCGGTCCACCTGGGCTTGCTCGCGATCGGGTTCGGTCTCGGCTGGCTGATCGCGGACCTGTTCAACGCGAGCTTCTGGTGGCTGTTGCTGGCCGCGCTGATCGGCGCGGTGTCGGTCTGGGTGGTCACCTCGCTGGTGTTCCGTTTCGCCTCCTATTTCATCGGCGGTCTGACCGGCGTGATGATCGGCACCAAACTGGCGACGGTGTTGCAGCCCGGCGACAAGAACGTCGCCCTGAGCATGATCGTCGCGCTCGCGGTGGGCGTGTCAGGCGCGTTCCTGGCACAGAAGTTCCGGGCCCGCGCACTGCTGTGGTTGACCTCGATCGGCGGCGCGAGCATGATCTGCAGCGGTGTCGCGCTGTTCAGCGACTCGCTGTCGTTCCTGCGCGACCCCGAGCCCGGCTGGCAGCAGGTCACCGCCACCCTGGCCTGGGTGGGTCTGTCGATCCTCGGCTGGATCACCCAGCGCCACCTGTTCGCCGAGAAGCTCGGCATCCAGCACCTGGTCGGTGACGACGACGAGCCGGACATGAGCGACCGCAACGGCGGCTGGCCCACGAGGTGACCAGTCGGCGGGAGGCACCGCCGGCTGGTCGAACCCGGATCAGTGGGCGGTGCCGCCCGTGGCCGGGGTGCGGCCGTGCTTCATCACCAGGGCGAGAATGAGGGCGACGGCCGAGGCCGCCGCGCAGACCCAGAAGCCCAGTTGGTAGCCACGATCACCGAACAGGTCGGGCAGCGGGGTGGCCGGTTGAGCCTGTCCGCCGACGCTCACCAGGGCGCTCATGCCGTTGCTGTGCAGGAAGGCGGTGACGATCGCGAGACCGATCGCGACACCCATGGACTGCATCACGCCGAGCATGCCCATGCTGACGCCCTGCTGTTCCTGCGGAACCGCCTCCACCAGCAGGATCGGCATACAGGCGTAGTACATACCGAAGCCGATGCTGAAGATCGAGTTCACGATCAGGAAGTTGGTGGCGGTCAGCGGCAGGACCGCGAACGCTACGGCCGCTGCGGCGAAGATGACCAGTGCCGCGACGAGCGGCAGCCGGGCACCGACCCGCCTGGCCAGCAGGCCCGCGACCGCGCCGAAGATCATCGTGACCACCGAACCGAGCAGCGCGATCCGGACGGCGAACTCGAGCAGGGTGTATCCACTGCCGTAGGTATAGCCGGGATCGAGGGTTACCTGCACGGCCTCGATCGGCAGCGCCTGACCCGTCAGCTGCTGGATCTGGGCCAGGGTGCCCTGCGCAACACCGTCGACGACGGTCGACTCCGGCGGGGTCTGGGACATGTAGGCGATGGCGTAGGACACGATGCCGATCTGCAGGGACGCGAAGAGCGCACCGGCGAGGACCAGCGCCACGCGCGGATGGAACAGCAGCTGCATGTCCATGATCGGTGTGGTGGCCCGCTTTTCGACGAGGACGAACAGCACGAGCAGCACGAGGCCCGCGATCAGCCAGGCCAGCGTGGTCGGCTTCGACCAACCCCAGTCGTGGCCCTTGTCGACGTAGATCAGGGTGAGTGCGGCACCACCGGCGAGCAGTGCGGCGCCGAAGATGTCGATGCGCTCGGTGACCCGCAGCTTGGACTCGGGCACGATGAACCACACCAGCGGCAGCATCACCACAGTGAATGCCCCCAGTACCCAGAAGATGGCACGCCAGCTGTGGTTGTCGACGAGGTAGCCGCCCAGCAGCGGGCCCGCGATGGAGGCGACGCCGAAGCCGGTCGCGGTGAGACCCAGCGCGAGCGGAACCATCTTGCGCGGCATCAGATCCCGGATGAGGCCGTAGGCGATCACCGCGGTCGCAATGGCGGTGGCTTGCAGGCAGCGGCCGAACAGGAACACACCCCAGTTCGAGGTGGTCGCGTCGAGTACGCAGCCGATCACGAACAGCGCGCCGCAGATGAGGAACATCCGCTTCTTGCCCCAGACATCACTCATCTTGCCGATCAACGGAGACGCGGCCGCGCCGATCAATCCGAAAACGATGATGGCCCAGTTGATGTTGGCGCCGACGCCGGGAAAGCTCGGGGCGATCTTCTGTAGTGCCGCCGCGACGATCGTGTACTGCATCGGGGCGATCTCGGAGAAGAGCACGATCACGGCTAGGACCGTGAAAATTCTTGCGCGCGAAGCGCCTTCGAGCCTTCCGGTGTCATTGGTGTCGTCTGGCTTGATGGTACTGGTGGACATGGCCACGCTCCATTGTTCGAGCTGATAGAAATTTCGAGCTAGTAGATGTAGGCGGTGTGGGGAAGGTCGGTGACGGAGGTTCCGGCCCGAACGATGAATTCGCCGGGTTCGCTCTCCCAGCCGCTCGTGCCCCAGTGCTGGAAGGCGCGAGCGGGCAGGTCGATCGACACCGTGTGAGTCTCGCCGGGGGCGAGGCTGATAGTGGTGAAACCGGCGAGCCAGCGAACCGGACGGTCGATTGCGCTGTCCGGGCGCGAGAGATACACCTGGACAACCTGTTTGCCGGTTCGCTCACCGGTATTGGTCACCGTCAGCGCGACGGTGCGGCCCTCGACGGTGAGATCGCTGGTCTCCCAAGTGGTGTAGCCCAGACCGTGACCGAACGGGTAGGCCGGTTCGATGTCTGCCTTCAGCCACGCGCGGTAGCCGATGTGGATGCCCTCGGCGTAGTCGAGCACGCCGTCGACGGGGGTGGTGTCGAGCACGGGGACGTCGGCCATGGTCTTCGGCCACGTGGTCGGCAGCCGGCCGCCGGGTTCGGCGGTGCCGGTGAGGACATCGGCCAGCGCCGCGCCGAACTCCTGGCCGGGGAACCAGGCGAGCAGCACGGCGGCGACATCGTCGCGCCACGGCATCTCCACCGGCGCACCGGAGTTCACCACGACCACCGTGCGGGGGTTCACGGCGGCGATCGCCGAGACCAGCTCGTCCTGACGGCCGGGCAGCCGCAGCGAGGTGCGGTCGACGCCTTCGCTCTCGATCTGCTCGGTGGTGCCGACCACGACAACGGCCACCTCGGCGGCCGCTGCCTGTGTGACCGCGGCCGCGAACTCCTCGTCGTCGGCGCGCTGGGGACGGCGGATACCGAGCGTCGCGCCGAGGATGATGCCGAGGCCGGGCATCGCTTCCTCGATACTGGTCACCACCCGGACATCGACCTCCTCGCCGACGGCGAGCGCGCGCGTGACGTGGCGTTGCGGCGGGTTGAGCAGTGCGGCGGCCGGGTCGCCACCGTCGAGCACCATGTTCTCGTCGAGCACGGTCTCGCCGTCGAGGTCGAGCCGGATATGACCGACCCCGCCGAAACCGATCTGCCATTCTCCGGCCATGTCGGCGCGCAGGCGCGTGTGCAGCTCGATCGTGTTCGACTGCGCCGCGAGCTCATCGCCGAGTAGCACGAGTCGGCTCGTGGTCCGGTGTTGGGTGCCGAGCTCGGTCTCGTCCTTGAAATAGCGGGCCGACAAGCCGGGCTCGCCGGATTCGGGGTCGGTGATGAGGGCGAGCGGGGCGGGGATCAGCGCCTCGGACAGGTGGACGCCCGCGGTGTGTGTCAGCGGTCGTCGGCCGGTGAGACCTTCGACGGGCGTCGTCGTGTGGCCCGGGATGACGGTGGCGCTACCGCCGCCGAGGAACCGGGGTTCCCCCGCCGACGGGCCGAGCAGGGCGACACCGGTTTCCGGTGCGAGCGGCAGGATTCCGTCGTTGCGCACCAGGACCATCGCCTCGGCGGCGACCCGGCGAACCAGGTCCTGTGCCTGCTCGTCACTGAAAACTGGTGTGGGCTGGGGTGTTCCGTCGAGCGCGCCGACGCGGTGTGCGAATCGCAGGATGCGGCGGACTTTGTCGTCGATCACGGATTCGGCGATCTCGCCTGAGCGAACCTTCGCGGCCAGCGGCTCACCCCACAGGTACCAGGGCCCCGGCATGCACAGGTCGGTGCCGTTGGCCGCGCTCTCGGTGCTGCGGACCGCGGTCCAGTCCGAGACGACGACACCGTCGAATCGCCACGCGCCCTTGAGTGGTTCGTCGAGCAGCGGGTTCTCGGTCATGGTCGTGCCGTTGACCGAGTTGTAGGCGTCCATGAGCATCCACGCGCCCGCTTCCACGGTGCGTTCGAAGGGGTAGAGGTACAGCTCGTGCAGCGCGCGGTCGCCGACCCGCACGTCGACGGTGAAGCGGTCGGTCTCGGAGTCGTTGGCCACGTAGTGCTTCGGGCACGCGCTGACCCCGTGCGCCTGCACCGATCGCACGTAGGCGCCGGCCATCTCGGCGGTGAGCAGCGGATCCTCGGAAAAGCATTCGAAGTGCCTGCCGCCCAACGGCGAACGATGCAGGTTCATCGTCGGGCCGAGGACCGCGTAGACGTCCTTGCGGCGCGCTTCGGCGGCGATGAGGGCCCCGATCTCGGTGAGGAGTTCGGGATCCCAGGTCGCGGCGACCGCGGTGCCGGAAGGCAGGCTGACCGAGGGATCGCGTTCGTCCCAGTTCTCGCCACGCACCCCGGAGGGGCCGTCGGACACCGGCATCTCGGCGAGTCCGATCGCGGGGTCACCGGCCATCCGGAACAGGCCTGCGCCGGAGATCAGCCGGAGCTTGCCCTCCAGATCCAGCTCGGCGAGTAGCTCCTTGATGCGGTCTTCCATGAAGAGGCAGCCTTTCTTCGATCAGCGGGTGAGGGTGCTGGCCTGCTCGGACCAGTACGGGTTGTGCAGGAATTCGCCGGTGCCCGCGACGAATGCGCCACGGGCGGCCGGATCGTCGCGCAATTGGCCACAGAACCACGCTGCTGAGTAGCCGAGATAGCGATATACGCCTTCGGTGCAGCTGTAGTTGGTGCAGTCGGGCCGGCCCTGGATGTCGTTGTGCTGGGCGCCGACCAGCGCGGCGCGGGCCTTGGGCACCTGCGCGGGCAGGGCGTCGTAGTACGCCTGCATGGACTGCTCGCCGATCAGCTCGGGTGGCAGCTGCTGGGTCCCCGGCGAGACGCCGTCGGCCGAACCGTTGACCAGCAGCACCGAGCCCGAAGTGATCGCACTGGTGTCGACACAGGCGCTCTGGCCGTCGACCGTCGGCAGTGACGAACACACCGCGGCCAACGGCATCTCGAGCGTCACGGCGGTGTCGACCAGGCCGGACCCACGCGCGAGCGCGTTCAGCGCACCGAGACCGCCTTGGGAGTGACCCGCCGCTCCCACCGCATCGAGATCGATCTTGCCGTGGAAGACGCTGCTCGAGTCGTTGTTCTGCTCGGCGAGATAGCGCACGGCGTCGAGCATCTGCACGCCGGTTCCGGTGTCGGTCCGGTCGGCAGCGATCACGACGAATCCCCACGACGCGAGGTGTGCGAGCAGGTACGCGTATTCGCGTGGGTGCGCCATCGTGCCGTTGCCCCACGTGATGACCGGGTGGGCGCCCGCGCCGAGATTCGCCGGGTACCAGATGTCGTAGGTATCGCCGGTCGAGGTGCAGCAGTCGGCACCGGATCGCTGGGCCACCGACCATGGCCCCGGGCCGTAGTAGATCGCCTCGACCGGCGCGGCCGGCTGGTAGGACGGCGCGGCCGAGACCGGTGCCGTCGACACGGCCGCGGTCAGCGCGACGGCGGTCAGGGCGATGCGGGCGCCTCGATGCACCCGCTCGACAGTTCTGTTGCTCACGATCTCCGACGTTAAGCAGGTGAACAGGCATATAGGGCCCGCCACGTCGTCTTGCAGACATGTTGCAGACACCCGCGCGCGGGGCTCCCCGCGACGTATTCTCGGACTGATGAACGAGTCGACCCGCACCGGTGCGGACCTCGGATGACCGAGGTAGGTTCTGCGCTGCGCGCGGCACGAACGGCGGCGGGAATCAGTCTGCAGGGCATGTCCGCGCGCACGAACTATTCGAAGCCGTACCTGGGCCAGCTCGAGACCGGCGCCAGGATGGTGCGCGCCGAGCACGTGGCCGCGTACGCGTCGGCGCTGCACACTCCGCTGGATCATCTGCGCGACCGGCTCACCGTCGATTCGGTCAGCGAACTCGACGATTTGCCCACGCAGCTTTCGTCGCTGCTGCTGCCGCCCGTCGCGCACTCGCGCGGCGATCACCCCACCTTCGCCGCGACGGAGCTGTTGGACGCCGAGCAACTCGCCACCTGGGCGCGCGCCCGGCAGTGGGACGACGGACCGGCGCCGCGCCGCGCGGTGACGGCCTGGCTGACGGTGAATCTGCCGCGTTTGCAGCAGCTCTCGGCCGCGGGCGGGCATGGCCGCGCCTTCCGGGCCGGTGCCGAGCTGGCCGATATCGCGGCCGCCATGAGCTGGGACATGGAGGACGTCGTCGCCGGTCGCCGGTACTCGGTCGCCGCGGCACGGCTGTCGCATGCCGCGGGCGAGGAGGTGCTGC
>NZ_JBHWZY010000271.1:0-7849 GCF_042727815.1 Nocardia sp. NPDC060220 | reverse complement strand
AATACGACCAGCTGCAGATCAAGTTCAATCCGGCGCGCATCCTCAAAGAGGGTGTGCTCATGTGGCAGAACCGCGAGCTGGTGCCGATCCTCAAGCACCTGTCCTCGCGGATCGCCGATCAGGCGGGCGAATTCCTGCCGCTGCGCAATCTCGACGGCAGCGAGTACAAGCCGTGGATCTCCGATGCCGACCCGCAGCTGCGCCGTCAGATCGAGCAGGACCTGCGCGACGCGGGGCTGGCGCATCTGCTCGAACCGGAGAGCTTGTCGCCCGGGGAGCTGGCTGCGCGGGAGCCGAAGGAACTCGCGGATTCTGATGAGCCGGTGCAGATTTCGAGCCAGGGCGAGGAAGTTCCCGCCGTTGCCGAACCGCTGCCGCCGTGGCTGCAGGATGTGGTCGACGCGGTAAACGGGCGAATCGCCGATGCGACCGTGCTCGAAGCGCTGGCCCGCGAACTCGGGGTCCAGCTCACCGATTTCAGTGAAGAAGGGCTGCGCAAGGCTGTCGCCGAGGCCGAATACCGGTTGCTGCGCCGCGACGGTGTGATCCAGGCGCTGGAAGCGGCCGCGCGATTCTTCAACGCCGAGCACGCGGACATCCCGTTCCGGCCCGCCAACTTCCACAGCAACGACCCGCTCGGCGCCTACCTCAAGGAAGTCGTCGCGGCCAAGGGCGACGAGTTCAGCTTGCGAATGCTCAACTGGCGCGGGGTGAACAACGGCGGCGAATGGGTCAACATCTGGGGCGATCTCAGCGACGACGGTGGCGATCCGACCGTGCACGCCGAGGACGCACGCAAGATCTTCGACGACGCGCTGCGCCGCGCCGGACTGCGTGACGAACGATCCACCTGGGCACACCTGGCCGGGGCGGACCTGGAGGCGCTGGTCAACAATCTCGACGGCGAGATCGCGAGGCTGCGCGGGCAGCTGGACGACAACGTCGGAGTACTCGGTGAATTCACCCAGCGAGTAGCCGATTTCAACGACAGCGACAGCGGCGATCGGCTCGTCGTCGACCCCGAGAACGGCAAGATCGCGATCGTCGACACCGGGGCCGGACACGAGGCCGCGCTGGCCCGTGCGCTCGCCGATGCCGATGCCGACTTCATCGACCGGCTCAACCGTGGCGAGGTCGACATCGAGATCCGGGTGGTCGGGATCGATGACGGCGGCCGCGTGCACATCCTCGAGGTCGACGCGCCCGAGGTGCGGCACCTGCGCACCGAGGTGGACGGGCGCACGGTCGACGCGACGATGGTGCGCGACGGGACGCAGCCGTGGCGGATGATCGAACGGCCGCCCACGGGCGCCGAGCCGGATGCCGGTCTTCCCGCCGTGGCGAATGACGCGAATCAGCCTGTGCCGGAACCTCGTTTGCTGGCCGAGCTCAGGGCCGACATCGCCGAGGTGGCGCAGCGGCTCGGCATCGACGATCCGTCGAACCTGGCGGGGGAGCAGCTCGACACGCTGCTCGCCGAGCAGGAACGCGCCAATCAGGTGCGGGCCAGGCAGGTCGAGGGCCTGGTCGACTACGCGCGCAGCGCCGACGCGATCGACAACTTCAACGCGCTGCACAATGCGCGCAGTGCGTTGGCGCTGCGCTTCGGTGTCACGCCGGAGGCGCTCAGCCCGGAGGTGATCGCCCGTGGGCTCGCCGATCCGGCGACGCGGGTGGAGCTGCATCGTCAGCGGTCGGCGAATCTCACCGATTACGCGAAGCTGCTGCGCGCACTCGACCCGGCGGCCGTCGACGCCGCCCGTGACGCGCTCGCCCCCCATCTCGGCCTGCCGCGCGGTGCGCTGCCGCTCGACGCGGCGGCGCTGGCCGAGGCGCTGTCCAACCGTGCCGCGCGCGGTGACATCGACGATCTCGTCGGGCCGCTCGCCGACTACGTGCGGGCGCTCGCGAAGCTCGATCCGTACGCCGACAACCTGGTCTACGACCCGGATACCGACCCGCGCGCCATCGGCGACGACCCTCCGGTGCACCTACGCGACGCCCTCGACTTCCTGCGCGAAGTGGGCGCCGACGACCTCGGCAACCGGTCACCACTACCCGCCGCCCCCGAGGACGCCGTCCCCGGACCGAGCCGCGACCACGCGCGTCTGCTCGGCGTCGACCTCACCGACGCCGACGACAAGCGGGTGGCACAGGTTTACGAGTGGTTCCGCGACGGCCGCATCGACAAGCACGAACGCCTGACCCTCGAACAGCTGGCGCGGGTGCACGAGGAGATCCGCGACGAGATCCGGCAGCGTGCCGCCGACATCGCCCGCCTGCGCGAGCTCCTCAACGAACCGTTCGTCACCGACCCCGAGATCGACGCGCCCACGTCCCCGCCCGCGGTAAACGGTGGGCCGACCCACGGTGCCCCCACTCCGGATTCCCCCGCACTGCCCACTCCTGATCCCGCCACGCCTGCGCGCCCCGGTACACCCGCGCCGCCGGCATTGTCTGTGGGTCCGGATGTCAACGGCAACAACCAGGTTCCGCCGGCGTTGCTTGCTGGTTCGGATTCCGATGGCAACAACGAGGTTCCGCCAGGGTTGCCTGCGGGGCGGGATGCTGACGGCAACAACCAGGTTCCGTCGGCATTGGGTGTGGGGCCGGATGGCAACGGCAACAACAAGGTTCCACCGAGTGTGTCCGCCGGTCCGGATGTTGACGGTGAGAACGAGGTTCGGCCGGGTGCTGGTTCGCGGCAGGATCCGGGCTCCGACCCGGCCGCCGAGAACGCTGACTCCGGGCTGCCGACACGGAGGCCGGGATCGCCGGATCCGAACGAACGAGTGGGCCCGAGAGAGCGCGGCGACTTTGGTGACCCGGCGAATTCGCCGACTCCGCGTAGGGCCGGACCGGTGGGCGCAGACCCGGATGTTGTTGCGGGCGAAGTCGATCCGAGCGGAGACGTCGGCACGGGTCGGACCGGCGACGGCAGTGCGGCTGGGCAGGTCATCCCGCGTGAGCCCGATCCAGTGGGTGCTGGTGCGAATGTAGTGGTGGGCGAAGCTGATCCGAGCAAGCCGACATCGGGCGTTGACCGGGGCGACACCGGCCGGGCCGAACAAGAAGGTTCGGAGGCGGGCCAGGGTGCGCGTCGGCCGTCGGTGGACGATCCGGATTCGGGTGTCGATGACGGCGAGCCGACCACGGCCGGAGACTCGGACAAGGGTGGGGACAACGCTGATTCGGGAGATCCGGACAAGAGCTTCGACCTGGATCGGGACGGTGGTGCCGACGGGGACGGCCAGGGTCCGCCGCGGTCGCCCGATGGTGAGGGGCAGCCGGGAGTGCGCAGGCAATTGCCGGGGTCGGCGATGCGTTCGCACATTCCGCATCCGCCGCACGAGTACGAGGTCGAGCTCGACGTGCCGGTGTTCGACGCCGTCCAGTGGCCGGTGCCGCCGCTGGTGCTGACGCCGGAGACACCGCTGCCGCCGGAACCGCCGAGCCAGCCGGAACCGCCGCGCCCGCCGAGCCAGCCGGAACCGCCGCGCCCGCCGAGCCAGCCAAATCCGCCGTGCCCGCCGGATCAGCCGAATCCGTTCGTGCCACCGAAACCTCCTCTGCCGCCGGGCGAACCGCTGCCGCCGGGCGAACCGCTGCCGCCGGGCGAACCGCTGACGCCGGTTCCACCCGTGCCACCGTTGCCGCCCGCGCCGCCGGTACCGACGCTTCCGCCTGCGCCGACGCTTCCGCCGGTACCGCCGCTGCCGCCGGTACCGACTGAGCCGCCGCTGCCACCTGTGCCGCCGTGGCCGACTGAGCCGACGCCGACTGAGCCGGCTCCGAACGAACCGACGGTGCCGTCGTGGCCGGTCCAGCCGACACCGCCGGGCGGAAATCCAAGTCTGCCGTCTCTTCCGCCGTGGGGAACGCAACCCCCTGGCTCGGGCATGCCGGATCAGCCGGGAGGCGGTCAGCCGTTCCCGCCAGGCAATGGTCAGCCCTATCCGCCGGGTAGTGGGCAGCAGTACCCCCCGGGTAATGGTCAGCCGTTCCCGCCTGGAAGTGGGCAGCAGTACCCCCCGGGTAACGGTCAGCCGTTCCCCGGTAGCGGTCAGCCGTACCCCGGCAACGGTCAGCCGTACGCGCCTGGAAGCGGTCACCCGTACCCACCCGGTAACGGTCAGCCGTACGTGCCGGGTAATGGTCACCCGCCGGGTAATGGCCAGCTCTACCCTCCGGCGAGCGGAAACCCGGCCCTCGACCAATCCGGTTGGCAGCAGCCGGGTACCGGCAATCCGCAGGGTGGTGCGCCGATGTATCCGCCGCCCGCGATGCCGCCTGCCGGCGGGCAGGGCGATACCCGCAGGCCTTATCGGCCGGAGTATCAGCCGCCGACCGAGCACATCGTGCTGCTCGTCCGTCCGTACGGCGGTGGCGTGCTGGCCGAGTTCGATCCGCGGTCCGGTTCGTTGCGGCCCGCGGCGCCGGGACAGCTCGGCGCCGACGGCCTGTACGCCGATCTCGGTGGGGTGACGGTGATCTTCTATCGGCTCGCCGATCGGCTGATGGTGCAGGTCGGTGCACAGCCGATCGAGCTCACCTGGGCCGCGCACGTGGGCTGGGAGCGTTCACGGCAGCGGATGACGCGGTTCACGGTCGCGGTCGACGGCAGGCCGATGGGTGAGCTGATCTACCGTTCGCTGCCGCCGGAGCTGGACCTCGGCCTGCTGATCCGTAACGTGGTTGCCGATCCGGCGGGCCGGATGACAATCTTCAGCGACCGAGTCTGATGCGATCGGAGAGGTTTCGAAGGTGAGTGACGATCCGATCGAACTGAGCGATCCGGATGTGGTGATCGACGCGGCGACCGGCAGGTTGTCGTATCGGGGTGAGCCCTACAGCGGCGCGGTGACCCAGACCCGCCCCGACGGCACCTGGCGCGAGTACTGGAGCTACGACGACGGCGACCGCGACGGTGACTGGACGGGCTGGTACCCCGACGGCACCATGCGCTACAACGGCGAGTTCTACCGCAACCGGCCCGTGGGCACCTGGCAGGAGTGGTATCCCGACGGTGCCCGCCGCCTGGAGGACGTCTACGACATCGAGGGCACGCTGCTCACCCACTCGGTCTGGAACCAGGCGGGTGAGGTGATCGAATTCGAGGACGAGCGCACCCGCAAGGACATCGCGGCCGACGCGGTGCCCGCGGACGATCCCGCGTTCCGCTGGGACGACGAGGAAGGCCGCATGTACTACGGTGCCGAGCCGTTCACCGGCAGGCAGTTCCGCCGCCCGGCACCGAGCAGCCCCATCACCGACCTGGCCGGCTACACCGACGGCTACCCCGACGGTCCGACGCGCGGCTGGTACCTCGACGGCACCCCGCGCTACACCGGCGAGTACGCCGATCGGCACGAGGTGGGCCGCTGGTGCACCTGGTTCCCCACCGGGAATCGCAAGGAAGAAACCGTTTTCGCCCCCGGCGGCGCGTTGCTCACCCGGACCGTGTGGGACGAGGCAGGCACCGTGACAGCGCGGTACGGCGAGAACCAGGACTAGGCAACAGGAGTGCGCAGTGGCTGACGAGCTGGCCGGGGATCCCGATGTCGGATTCACCCTCACCACGGTGGTGGCCGACGACGACGGGATCACGGATCGGGCCGCCGCCCTGAGTCATCGCATCGCGAAAACGCTGGCGGCGCTGGGTCCGCCGGGCTGGACCAAGGTCGAGGCTTCCTTCGCGCTGACGGCGGCGGCCGAGGTGTCGATGGTCGTGTTCCACGATGAGCAGGAGCGTTTCGCCCGGGTGTTCCCGAGCCCGGAACTGCTGGATCTGCTGCGTGAGCACCGGCACCTCTCCGCGTCGATGGGCGACGGGCCGTGGTGGCGCTACCTGCTCACCCTGAGCAACGCGGGCCGGATGAACGTCGAATTCGACTACGGCGACGACCCGTTCCCGGACGACCAGCTCTTCCCGCCGACGGTGTACCGCACCGACATCGAGATCTATCCGCGCGACCGGCTGCCGATCTGGCTGGCCGCCTACATCGGTCACGGCAACCGGCAGATCCGCACGCCGCTGGCCGCGGCCGAGCAGGCGCGCGCCGATACCGCGGCGGGCCGCACCGCCATCGGGTCGGCGCCGGACGTGGAATTCCCGCCGCTCGATCTCCTGGCCCGCCGGTGGGCGTTGATCGCCGCCGCGTTCGTGGCGATCGGCTCCAAGTGGGGACCGCGGGTGACACCGGCCTTCCACGTCTTCGAGGGCTCGAAACACAGCGGCTCCACCCTGTGTCTGCTCCCGGGCGATCGTGCGGTGCTCTCCGGCGGGGTGTGGGACGCACCGGAACTCGACGCCGTCTACAACAAAGTCCTCCCGATGCCGCAGTTCTTCCTCGGGGCGCCCGATTGGGTCGCCGAGCCGGTGATCAACCGCCGCGCCGAGAACGGTCTGCTGAGTTTCTGCTATTGGTGGGAGGGCGGCCGCTGGTATCGGGGCGCGTCGGCCGGCGCCGACGCACTCACGTCCGCCGTCCCCGGGATGTGGGACACCAGGACCGTTGTCGACGTGCTGACCGGCTTGCTCGGCGCGAAAGCGGGTCAGGCGCAGAAGGAAGCGGTCCCCGGCCTGGTCGAGGCCGCCGAGCGTGGGGCCGTGGCCAGGGAGGCGTTCACCCGCGTCTTTCCCGACGATGTCTACAACGTCGATTCCGCCTGGTTCCAGCTGAATCTCGCCGGTTCGGCGGGCACCCACACCGTCGGCCTGGCGACCTGACGTACGGCGTCGTGCTGTTGCGTGGGTGTGGCACTTGTGGTGTGCTCGCTAACCGACGGGCTGGGCGCGACGGCCCGCGAGTCGGAGGGAACCGGGAATGGCCAACGAGCACGCCAAGGCACAGATGGCGGACATCCTCGAGACTGTCCAGACCCAGATGCGTGCGATCGCGCAGGTCCAGCAGGACCGCGCCAAGATCATCGCCAGCGCCACCGTGCGCAAACGGGTGACGGTGACGGTCAACGCCGACTACAAGGTCATCGAGACGAAGTTCACCCCCGACATCGACGACCTCACCTACACCGAGATCGCCAAGGCCGTGACCGAGGCCGCGCAGCAGGCCTCGGTCGAGGTGGCCCGCAAGACGCAGGCGCTGATGGCGCCGATCCAGAGCGAACGCGCCCGCCTGCCGAAGATCACCGAATTGGTCGACGACATGGACGGTTTCGCGATTCCGCAGCCGGTGGAAGCCTCGCTGGAGCCGCCCAACTCGCCGGAGCGGGAACGACTCTCGACCGACGAAGAAGACGGATCCCGTGATCCGTCGCGGCCCGCTACCGACGCGGGCTGGTGATCGCGATGGTCGGAGATGGTCGAACCATCGCCACCAGTGAGATCGCTGCTGTACATGCGTAATTCATGTGACAGACCGTAGAATCGTTAGCAAGCCGTGCGAATCGGCGGTGTCGTGGTAGCGGTGCCAGGCGGGGCGCGAGGCGACACCGGTACGGACAGGGAGGGTCGACTTCATGACGGGACCATCGGCGCAGGATCAGTGGGCGGGGCTGCGTTCGGCAGCCTCGGACGGATCGCTGATGCTCGAGCCGTCGGCGCTGCCGAACCTGGTCGAAGCCGCCAACAACGCGCGCTACTGGGTCAACTCGGTGAAATCCCAGGTGGACATGGTCTCGAACCTGCCCGAGTTCTCCTCGCTGGAGTCGGGCAAACAGCTGTCGAAGCAGTTCGAAGGGAAGGCCGGTCAGCTGCAGACCGTGCTCGGCAAGCACGAGACGGTACTCGACAATGTCGCCAACACCTTTCTCGACGCGGCCCGGCATTACAAGGGCGCCGAGGACGGCAGCAAGGTGGATCTGGACGCGCTGCGCACCAAGATCGAGC
>NZ_JBHWZY010000270.1:0-7899 GCF_042727815.1 Nocardia sp. NPDC060220 | reverse complement strand
CTTCCTGGGCGCGGGCGCCCTTGACGTAGATGGCGTCGACCTTGCCGTCGAGGAGTTCCTCCACACCCCACGTCGTCGAGCGCCGTGCACTCTGGATCGCGGTGCGCACCTGCGGATCCCGTTCGACATCGAGCTCGACGACCCGGACATCGGCCAGGGTCAGCCCGGCGGGGCGCAGCGCGTTGGCGAAGCCGTGCAGTGCCATCGCGCGCGGGAAGCTGCGCGCCTGATCCTGGGCCCACGCGGGGACGCCGACGCGCAGACCGGCCAGACCCGCCGCGTCGGTGACCGGCGATTCGGGACCGACCAGGATCGCCTGGGACTCGTCGATCCAGGTGAGCCCGATCAGGCGGGTGGGCGAACCCTGCGCGCGAGCGGCCAGGGCGGGCACATTGCCGCCCTCCCGGATCAGGCCCGACAGGTCGTGGGAGAAGTGGTGGCCGGCGAGCTCGGGGCCCGCGTCCTGGAGAACGCCGAACTCGAGGCCGGCGCTGGCGGCGGTCTCGCCGAGCCAGCCGAGGCTGTGCGCGAGACCGCTCGCGGTCGGCACGGGGCAGCGGGTGTACCACAGGGTTTCGGTCATGACAGGCTCCTGGTGTGTGGTCCGACGCCGAGCTGGGCGAGGAATTGCGTGCGGTACCCGAGGGTTTCGGGTGCCGCGTGATCACGCGGGTGGGGTAGATCGATGACCTCGTCGACGGCGAAACGGCCGTGGTCGAGGATGATCACCCGATCGGCGAGGCGGATCGCCTCGTCGACGTCGTGGGTGACC
The DNA here is from genome assembly GCF_042727815.1 of Nocardia sp. NPDC060220. Classification (NCBI taxonomy): domain Bacteria; kingdom Bacillati; phylum Actinomycetota; class Actinomycetes; order Mycobacteriales; family Nocardiaceae; genus Nocardia; species Nocardia sp. NPDC060220. The sequence continues at coordinate 7,127 of NZ_JBHWZY010000270.1, read as the reverse complement.
ATGAGGACGGCGGGCCGGTGCCGCGCGACGAGATCGCCGACCAGGTCCTGCATCTGGAGCCGGGTGAGGGCGTCCAGTGCCGCGAACGGTTCGTCGAGCAGCAGCAGCTCCGGTTCGCGCACCAGCGCCCTGGCGAGTGCAGCGCGCTGGGCTTCACCACCGGACAGGGTGGCGGGCCACTGACCGGCTTTGCCGTCGAGGTGGACTTCGTTCAGTGCGCGCAGACCGGCTTCGCGTTGCGGCTTGCCGCGCCGCAGGCCGACGATGACGTTGGCCAGTACCCGCTTCGACGGGATCAGCCGGGGTTCCTGATAGACCGTCGTGCGTCGGGCAGGCACCAATACCTCACCGGCATCGGGGGTTTCGAGCCCGGTGAGCAGACGCAGCAGAGTGGTCTTGCCGGTGCCGCTCGGGCCGAGCAGCACCACGAACTCGCCGCGGCGGATGGTCAGGTCGACTCCGTCGAGAACTGTCTTCTCGCCGAACGCCTTACGCAGACCGGTGATCGATACCGCTACCGGGGCCGGAGCTTCGGTCTCGACGGGGACCGGCGCTGCTGTTGTCGTCGTCATCGGATCGCCACCTGCTTCCGCCAGGGCATCGCGTAGCGTTCCGCGAGCCGCACGAGTGCGTCGAACACCAGACCGAGCAGCGCGTAGAGCACGACGCACAGCACCATGTAGTCGGTGCGGTTGTATTCCTGAGCGAGGGTCACCAGGTAGCCGACGCCCTGCTGGGTGCCGACCTGCTCGGCGGCGATGAGCGCGGTGATGCTGATCGACAGGCACACCCGCAGCGCCATCAGGATCCCGGGCAGCGCGGCGGGCACGATCACCTCGACCACCAGCCGGGTGCCGGTGAGCCCGAAACTGCGTGCCGCCTCGACCATTTTGCGGTCGACATTGCGCACACCGAGATAGGTGTAGGCATACATCGGCGCTGTCGTCGCCACCGCGATGAGCAGGATCTTGTACAGCTCGTCGATCCCGAACCAGGCGATGAACAGCGGAACCAGCGCCAGAAACGGCACCGCCCGCACGATCTGCATGGTCGAATCGACCAGCTCCTCCCCGAGGCTGGACAACCCCGACAGCAGGCCGAGCACCAGCCCGACCCCTACGCCGATCGCGACCCCGGCGGCCGCGCGCCCGAACGAGGCGAGCGCGAAGTCCACCAGCTGGCCGCTGTCGAACAGTTCGACGAACGCCGACCAGACCGCGCCGGGGCCCGCGATCACCCGCGGCGAGATCGCGCCGCTCGCCGAACCCACCCACCAGACCAGCACGATCGCGGCGGGTAGAACAGCGCGCAGGCCGAGTGACAACCATCGCGGCCGCTGCCGGGCGACGCGCGCCCGGGGCGGGGCCAAGGCGAGGGTGCTCATCTCACTTGCCCTTCAGCGCGGCGAGCTGGTCCGGGGTGAGCTTGGATTTCAGGTCGTAGAAGATGTCGGCGGCGGTGATCCGGCGGGAGATGACGCCGTTGTCGGCGAAGGTGTTCACCACGTCGGCCAGGTCGATGGCATCGGATTCGGCGGGCAGTCGGGGCACGGTGACCTCACCGCCGACCCGGACCGCGTCGGCGAGCCGGTCACCGGCCAGCGCACGCGGGCCGGACTTCTCGAAGACGTTTTCGAAATCGGCGGGCGCCGCCTTCTGCTTCGCGGTGAGTCCCTGCAGTACTTCCAGGTACTTCGCGGCGATATCGGGGCGCTTGTCGAGAACTTCGGTGCGGAACACCACCACGGTGTTGTCCTTGGAGCCGACTGACTTCTCGGTGGCGATCTCCTTGGCGCCCGCGGCCTTGGCCTCCTGGTAGGGCACCAGGAAGGATGCCCACGCGTCGACCTTGCCGGTCGCGAAGGCCGAAGCGGCGTCCTTCTGCTGCAGGGGCACCCGGGTCACCTTGTCGGCCGGAATGCCCGCCTGGGCGAGCGCTTTGAGCGTGATGTACTCGCCCTTGCCCGCGGGATTCACCGCGATCCGCTTGCCCACCAGGCCTGCCACGGTGGTCACGCCCGAGTCCGGGGTCACCACGATGCCGCTCTGATCTTGACCCGCCGGGTCGGCCACGGCGACGATCTTCACGCCGACGTCCTTGGACAGCGCGCCGACGACGGGGCTGAACGCGGCGCCGGAGACATCGAGTTCGCTGGTGTTGAACAGCTTCAGCATGGAGCTGAAACCCGGCGTGGTGCTGACCCATTCGATCTTGGCGCCCAGCGGGGCGAGTGCGGCGTCGAAGGTGCCGTCGCGCTTGCCGACGGCGAGCGGGCCGCTGTTGCCCGGATCGGTGACCTTGAGAACGAACGAGGCTTGCGCCCCCTGTTCCGGCGTGGAGCCGGAGCCACACGCCGCGACGAGGGCTACGACGGGGACGATCGCGAGGGCGATCCGCGAGAAGGCCGGCAGCCTGCGGGACATCGGGGCTCCTGTTCGGGGCTGGGGGTTGATGCCTTCGCAGCGTAGGAGCGGGTGTGGTCTCGAACGAGGTATGCCTTTCCACGGATCGGAAAGCTTGACAGCGGTGGACTTGTCGTTCTATGGCAAGTGACCGGGGTTCCCGGACCCGCGTTTTCCACATAGCGGAAATTTGAGCGGTCGAGCGCTCGAACACCTGTGTTACCGTCGCCTCTGTGGAGACCTCCAGCGTGCAGACCGTGACCAGGGCCCTCTCGGTACTCGACTGCTTCCGCGGCGGCGAGGAGCGTGGAGTCTCGGAAGTCGCCCGCGCCCAGGGCCTGGCGATCAGCACCACCCACCGTCTGCTCGGTGCGCTCGTGCAGGCCGGGTTCCTGGAGAAGGACGCCGAGTCCAGTCGCTACCGCATGGGCGGAGCACTGGCCGAATACGGTCAGATCGCCTATCGCCAACACCGGATCTACCTTGCCGAGCCCTACCTCGAGCAACTGGCCGCCACCACCGGAGCGACCGGGTCGGTGGCCACCCGCCACGGCATCCACGCGGTCCTGCTGGGCACCAGCCGTTGGCGCGAGAGCGACGGGCACAAGCTCCAGGGTGTGCGACTTCCGCTGCACGCCAGCGCACTCGGCAAAGCGCTGCTGGCATGGTCGGATGCCAGCGATGACGAATTGCGTGCGCTGCCTTACGAAGAGGGCACCGAGCGTTCGGTGTCGAGCCCCGAGGAACTGCGCGCGGAACTGATCACCACGCGCGAACGCGGCTATGCGTTCAACGATCGCGAACTCGACCCAGGATTCCGGACCATCGGCCTGCCGATCCTCGACAGCCAGGGTCGCTGCCGCTTCGCTCTGGGCATGCGCGGACCCGCGACGCTGATGATCGACGAGCGGGTGCCGTTCTTCGTGGAACTGGCCAAGGTCACCGCGGCCGACATCGCCGCGAGGTTCGCCGCCGACTGAAGACCCGCCCCACACCGATCGCGTCACACCCTCGGAAAATGCCGCGCGGAAACGGTTGCGCCCCGGATACCTTGAACCGAGTGGTTAGTCGATGCAACGAAAGGACCTCGGTGGCTACCGATACCGTGAGCCCGGCTGTCGGTCTGCGTTCCGAACGAGGTCCGATCCTGGCCTCGCTCATGCTCTCCACCGGGCTGGTGGCCCTCGACTCGACCATCATCGCCACAGCGGTGCTCACCATCACCGACACTCTCGGCGGGTTCGCGATGTTCCCGTGGCTGTTCTCCATCTACCTTCTCGCGCAGGCCGTGACGGTGCCGATCTACGGCAAGCTCGCCGACATGGTCGGGCGTAAGCCGGTGATCCTGTTCGGGATCGCGGCGTTCGCGGTGGGGTCGCTGCTGTGCGGGCTGGCCACGAGCATGGTGGCGCTCATCGCCTTCCGGGCGATCCAGGGCATCGGAGCGGGCGCGATCCAGCCGATGACGATGGTGATCGCCGGTGATCTGTACACACTGGCCGAACGCGCCAAGGTCCAGGGGTATCTGGCCGGGGTGTGGGCGAGTTCGGCCGTGCTCGGCCCGCTGCTGGGCGGCTTGTTCGCCGACCATCTGAGCTGGCGGTGGATCTTCCTGATCAACCTTCCGCTGTGCGCGGTCGCGGCCTGGATGTTGGTGCGCCACTTCACCGAATCGGCGGTGCGCCGCACCCAGCGCATCGACTACCTCGGTGCGATCCTGCTCACCGTCGGTGCGGGCGCCCTGATCCTCGCCCTGCTCGAAGGTGGTCAGGCCTGGGAGTGGACCTCACCGGTCTCGCTCACCTTGTTCGTGAGCAGCGTGACGGTGCTGGCGCTGTTCGTGGTGGTCGAGCTGCGGACGGCGAACCCGATTCTGCCGCTGTGGATCTTCACCCGGCGCGTGGTGATCGCGAGCAGCACGGTCTCCTTGCTGGTCGGCGCCGTCATCCTCGGATTGACCTCGTACGTGCCGACTTTCGCCCAGGGCGTGCTCGGGACCACCGCCCTGGTGGCCGGGCTCACCGTGGGTGGGCTCACGCTCGGCTGGCCGCTCGCCGCGACCCTGTCCGGCAGGCTGTACCTGCGCTGGGGATTCCGCATCAGCGGCCTCGTCGGCAGCACGATCGCCGCGCTCGGCTGCGCGACCACGCTGCTCGTCGGCCCGCAGTCGAGCCCGTGGCAGATCGCGGCCTCCTGCTTCCTCATCGGCTGCGGGATGGGCCTGGTCGCCTCCCCCACCCTCATCGCCGCTCAGGCCAGCGCCGAATGGCACGAACGCGGCGTGGTCACCTCCGCCAACATGTTCGCCCGTTCTCTCGGCAGCGCACTGGGCGTCGCGGTGTTCGGCGCCATCGTCAACGCCGGCATCCACAACCCCGACCACCCCGCACCCGGCGAACTCGCCCACGGCATCCACCTGGTCTTCCTCGCGATGCTGGCCATGGCTGTCGTCATGCTCGTCGCCGCCGCGACCATGCCGGGCCGCGGCCACGTCTCCGCGACGGTCAGCGCGCCGTGATCACCGCGCGATGTCGGCCACGACCTCGCCCTCGATGTGCCGCGGCCGCGCGTATCCGCAGGCATCGAGGTGGTCTGGGTATCGCGACCAGCGTCGGTCGGCGAACCTCAACCGAGGTGGTCGAGCTGTTGGGCGGGCACGTCGGGCCGTTGCCTCCCGACGAACTCGTGGCGCATTTCCCTGAGAGAGACGAGACGGCCGCCGAGATCGGCATCGGCCCCGGGTTCGATCCCGAGGTCCTCGCGGATCGCTCGACGCAGCAGGCGGACACCGAAGCCCACCGACTCGTCCAGGAAGCGATAAAGTGCCGCGACCTCCACGGCGTCGTTCTCGTCCAACTGGAGCGCTGTGCGATGGGCGATGTCGAGGCAGCGATTGACCTCCGACGCAAAATCGAGTGCTCGATCCGACACCACCATCTGCGCACGGGAATAGCTGTCGCGCAACGCCTCCCGCGCAGTCTCGAACTTGGCGAGATCAGGGGTGCGCCCGCCGCTTTTCTCGTCGAGATAGTGCCGGATCGCCGTTCGGCAGGAATGCGCCGTGGTGTTGAGATCCGCGTAGACCGCCCGCTTCTCGTCGGTGGCCTCTTTCCGGGTGAGCTCCCGCAGTTCCTCCGCTCGATTGTCGCGCTGTACCTTCGCATCGATTCGCTTGCTGCGAATCGCGAAAACCTGGGTCACGACGCCGCCCCCGAGCGTGCCGACAACCGTGATCGAGGCAACCGCCACATTGGTCCAATCCATGGCAACTATTCTCTCTGTACCCCAATACAATTCACCACCCACACGAACCATTTCGCGGCGCGACGGCAGTCGGTAGCTTTGTGCCATGGTGGGAATCGGCAACTCTGCGGATCGGACGGCGGACGAGGTCCAGCGGCGGAAGCGACGGGCCGGCTCGTTCGGCGCGCAGGCAACCGTCTACGCCGAGCATCGGCCGGACTATCCGGAGGCGGGGATTCGGTGGGCGCTGGAGCCGGTGGCGAAAAAGGCGGGGGTTGTTGTGCTGGATTTGGGAGCGGGGACAGGCAAGCTCACCGGCGGTTTGCTCGCCGCGGGGGTCGAGGTGATCGCGGTGGAACCCGATAAGGCGATGCGGGCCGAACTCGTTCGTCACTTTCCCGGGGTGAGGGCGCTTTCCGGTACAGCGGAAGCGATTCCGCTGGCCGATGGGTCGGTGGACGCGGTGCTCGCCGGGCAGGCGTTCCACTGGTTCGATCAAGCGCTGGCGTTTCCCGAGATCGCGCGGGTGCTGCGCGCGGAGGGGGTGTTCGCCGCGTTCTGGAACAACGACGACAACAAGGTCGAGTGGGTCGCGGGACTGCAGGCGGTCTCGCGCTCGTCCGCGTCGTTTCCACCGTCGTCGTCCGATGACGCGCTGCCCGCGCACCCACTGTTCGCGCCGTTCGAGTACGCCGAGTTCGCGCACAGCCAGCGGCGGACCGCCGAATCACTGACCGCGTCCATCGGCACCAATTCACACACCGTGGTCATCTCCGCGCAAGAACGAGCCGAAGTGCTCGGCCGGATCCTCGACTACCTGCGTGCGACACCGGAGACCGCCGACGGCGAGTTCGATCTACCGCTGCGCACCGAGGTGATCCGCACGGTCCTGGGCCCGAATTCACCCCGGTGAGCGCCGATCACGGACACGAATGAACCCGCGCCGGACCGCGGGTTTCACCGTGCCGAGGTTCGCCGCCGCCATGACCGGACTCGGCTGTCGCGCCCGCTATGCCGAGCGTTCCTCCGATCTGCGCACCACGTCGACGATTTCATCGGAGGCGAATTCGACGACGCGACGGACGCGGGAGTTGGCGACCGGTGCCAAGTCCACGACGATCGACGCGCCCGCGGCGGGTTGGGTGAGCGCGGTGATGCGGTCCTGGAGGAAGCCGCCGTCGGGGACCGGGACGCGGATGATGTCGCCGACCGTCAGGGCTTCGGCGCGGATTCGGCCACCGGTCGCGGTGGGATCGTGCGTGCCGCAACGGGTGTGGCCGACCGTTGCGCCGAGGCCGCGTTCGGCGATGGTCCACCAAACGGGTGAGTCGGGATCTTCCGGGCCGATTCGGTTGTGCCAGGACAGGATTCGGTCGCGTTCGGCTTCGGCTTCGGCGCGAGTCTCGTGCAGGGAGAGTTGGCGCCGAACCGGAGCGCTGCGGGGCCGGGTGGTGCCCGCGGCGCCGTCGACGACCAGGATCC
>NZ_JBHWZY010000269.1:0-7901 GCF_042727815.1 Nocardia sp. NPDC060220 | reverse complement strand
ATTCCTGCCTGGCTGCTTCTGGTGTCCGTGGTCGTCGCGACTGACTCGTGAAGTGACCGCTTCGGTCAGCGCCTGACACCGATTCCGGCCGACGCGGTGCGCGTCGGCCGGAATCCTGCGAACCCGAACCGCAATTCGCTAGGTGACATCCGCACGGTGCCGAGCCGCGTCGACCGCGGTGAATGCCGCCGCGGCGAGGATCATCACCGCCGAAACGAGCAGAGCCACGTCGAGTCCGTGATGGAATGCCGCCTTGCCGGCATTGAGCACCTCGGAAACCTTCGACAGGTATTTCAGATACGGGCCGATATCGACGCCCTCGGGGATCTTCCCGAGTTCCACGGCTTGAATGGCGTCGGGCTGGAGCGAGGTCGGCAGACCCAGCTCGTTCATGCGCGCCTTCAGGTCCGAGGACAGGAACCCGCTCACCAGCGCACCGAGCACGGCCACACCGAACGCCGAACCGACCTGGCGCATCGTATTGGTCACCGCGGCAGCCATTCCCGAGTGTTCCGCCGGAACTCCCGACATCACCGCGGACGTCAACGGCACCACCGCGATCCCGAAGCCGAAGCCCGCCACCGCCATCGCGGCCGACAGCGAAGGATCGTGGATCTCACCGGACAGCATATGGCGGGTCAGCAAGATCCCGCCCGCGCCGACCACACAGCCGAGGATCATCGGTGTGCGCGCACCTCGCCGCGCCACCCAGAACCCCGCGACCAGCGAGCCGATCACGATCATGGCGGCCATCGGCGCGAACACCGTGGCCGTACGCGCACCCGAGTACGACTGCATCACTTGCAGATACAGCGCGGTGAAGAAGAAGATCGAGAAGATGCCGAAGTAGACGGCGAAAGCGACGATCAGTGCACTACGCACTGCCGGAAAGCGCAGGTAGTGCAAGTTGAGCATAGGTGCGCGCGCCCGTGTTTCGACGGCGATGAACCCGGCGAACGCGAGCCCACCGAGCACGAAGAACGCGAGCACCGACGGCGAGGTGTAGCCGCGATCCTGACCGGAGATCGCGGCATAGATCACCGATCCGAAAGCTGTCGCGCCGAGCAGAGCGCCTGCCCAGTCGATCGGCTCGGGGCTCGGGTCGGCGCTCTCCGGGACCGACCACAGTGCGACGACGAGCGCCACCGCCGCGATCACCAGGTTGAACCAGAAGATCGAGCGCCACCCGTACGCATGGACCAGCACGCCGCCCAGCACCGGTCCCGCGGCCAACGCCAGCCCCGACACCGCCGCCCACACCCCGATCGCCTTCGCGCGCTTGCGGTCGTCCGGGAAGACGTGCCGAAGCACCGACAGTGTGCCCGGCTCCGATGCCGCCGCACCGAGTCCCATGATCGCGCGACCGGCGACGAGCACCGCGACACTGCTCGCCAGCGCCGATACCACCGACCCGGCACAGAAGATCACCAGGCCGACGATCATCACCCGCTTGCGACCCCAGCGGTCCCCGAGCGACCCACCGGCGAGCATCAGCCCGGCGAACACGACGGTGTAGGCGTTGACCACCCACTGCAGCGCGGTCACGTCCGCGCTCAGATCATGGCGAATATCCCCCAGCGCCACGCTGACGACGGTGGTGTCGAGAAAGGTCACAAATACCACTACAGCGACTGCGGTCAGAGCGACACGCGGTCGCGCCGTCCCGCCCGGCGCATTGCCCATCGGTCTCACGGGCACAGGGTACTGGCGGGTTCAGCCAGACGCCAGACGGCCACCGGCCGACGACATCAGCGGGACGCGCACCGGCGGAAGAGCCGGGCCGGCATAGGAATTCCCTATGCCACCTGCTGACATTTCGTCTTTGCCGCGCACTGTTTTCCGGGCATACCGTGAAACAGCTCGACGAGGAACGCACCGCGATTTCATCGAGGTTTCGCGCGCCGCACATGTCGATACCCTGCCCGTCGGGCGAATACGCAATCGAAAGGACCGCTGGCATGACCACGATCGAGAATGTTTCGCACACGCGAGAACTCGCCGGAAAACGAGCTCTGGTCACGGGCGGTTCCCGCGGAATCGGGGCGGCCGTCGTGCGCCAGCTGCTGGACGCGGGCGCCGAGGTGCTCACCACCGCCAGATCGGCGGCGAACACCATCCCGGACGGGTCCACCTTCGTGACCGCCGACGTGCGCACGCAGGCTGGGGCACAGGCGCTCGCCGCCGCCGCGCACGACGTGCTCGGCGGGGTGGACATCCTCGTACACAACGCCGGTGGCGCGCGCCCACACGCGAGCGCTTCGGCGATCCCCGACGCGGAATGGCAGGACGCGCTCGACTTGAACTTGCTCGCCTCGGTGCGGCTGGACTCGCTGCTGGTGCCAGGGATGCGGGAACGGCGGTCTGGCGCGATCGTGCACGTCTCCTCGGCCGCGGTTCCCACCGCGGCACCACAGTTCCTGCACTACGTGGCCGCGAAGGCCGCACTGCAGACCTACAGCCGGGGACTCGCCTTGGACCTGGCCTCCGCCGGAATCCGGGTCAACACCGTGTCGCCGGGCAAAACCGCCACCCCCGGCGGTGAGGAGACCCGGGAGTTGTGGGCACGGATGGACGCGACACTGGGCGACACCGTCACCGCGACCAGCACGACGCCGCTGGGGCGCGACGGTCGCCCCGGCGACATCGCCGACGCGGTGCTGTTCCTCGTCTCCGACCGGGCGAGCTGGCTCACCGGAACCAATCTGTTCGTCGACGGAGGCGAATTCCCCCGGGGCTGAAGCCGGTCAGCGCACCGGCGGGAATGACGCGGCCTCGGTCCAGGTCTGGCGGCGAAGGAGTTCGAGCAGCGCTGACTCCGCCGGGCCCGGATCGGTCCGGACGACAGCGATGACGGGCTGGGAAACGACCGGATTCACCGGACGAACAAGGTGCTCGTGACCGTGCGGCACGGCCGAGGCCGGGACGAGAGTCACCCCCAGCCCTTGGGCCGCCCACCGCACCGCCGTCGACGTCTGGGACACGCGGGCGGCCGTGGTCGGGGTCAGCTCGTTGCTGCCCAGCACGTCCAGGAGCACCGCGTCGAGCGCGCTGTCCCGGTCGAACCGGACCCACGGCTCCCCCGCCAGCTCACGCAGTTCGACCCGCTCCGTGGCGAGTTGGGGGTGCCCGGCGCCGAGCACGACGACGAACTCCTCGTCGCCGAGGTGGTGCGCGTCGTCGGGAGACTGCTCGCACGCCGCCATCAGGGCCAGGTCGAGGACGCCCTGGCGCCCCAGGCGTTCCAGTTCGGCGGAACTCGGCTCCTCGAAGACGGTGACCTCCACCCGGGGGAACCGGCGGCGCAGCGCACCCAGCGCACGCGGCAGTTGACGAGTGCCGAAGCCCATCTGCGCCGCGACTACCAGCTCACCCACCAGCTCGTCGGCGCCCGCCCGCGCCGTCGCCCGTGCCCGCCGCGCGGCGCTCACCGCAACCTCCGCTTCGCGCAGGAAGGCGCGACCGACCACGGTGGGTACCAGCCCCGTCGGCGTGCGAGCGAACAGCTTCACGCCGAGTTCCCGCTCGAGGCCGCGAATCTGCTGCGACACCGACGGTTGAGCAACGTGCAACACCTCTGCCGCCGCCGTCACCGACCCCTCTTCGGCCACCGCCAAGGCGTACTCGAACTGACGAAGGCTCATCGGCGGGTTCCTCCCTGAGGGTGTCGAGCTGCCCCTGCGATGCTAGGCCGGTGTAGCTCCGGGCCGGCCACGATCGGTGCGTCGGCGACCAGCGGTGCACGGCGTCGAGCTGTCCGGCGCGCGGGGTGTGCCAGACTGGGGCGGTGAGCGATGCCGATGCGGGCACCTACGTCGAGGCGGGCGAGTTCCGCCGCGATACCAACTACATCACCACGCGGATCACCGCCGACGGACGTGAGGGCTATCCCGTCGAACCGGGGCGGTACCGGCTCGTCGCGGCCAGGGCGTGTCCGTGGGCCAATCGCACGCTGATCGTGCGCAGGCTGCTCGGGCTCGAGCCGGTGCTGTCGCTCGGGCTGTGCGGGCCCACCCACGACAAGCTCAGCTGGACCTTCGATCTGGATCCGGGCGAGGTCGATCCGGTGCTCGGCATCCACCGTCTGCGCGATGCCTATCTGGCCCGGTTTCCGGACTATCCGCGCGGCATCACCGTGCCCGCGATGGTCGACATCGTCACGGGGCAGGTCGTCACCAACGACTACGCGCAGATGACCCTCGACTTCTCGACCGAATGGGCCGCCTACCACCGGCCCGGCGCACCGCAGCTGTACCCCGAACCGCTGCGCGCGCAGATCGACGAGATCAACCGGGACGTGTTCCGCGACATCAACAACGGCGTCTACCGTTGCGGGTTCGCCGGCGATCAGGACGCCTACGACGCCGCCTACGTCCGGCTCTTCGCCGCCCTCGACCGGATCACCGAGCGGCTGAGCACTCAGCGCTACCTGGTCGGTGACACCATCACCGAGGCCGACGTGCGACTGTTCACCACGCTTGCCCGTTTCGACCCCGTCTATCACGGCCATTTCAAGTGCAACCGCACCAAACTCAGTGAGATGCCGGTGCTGTGGGCCTACGCCCGCGACCTGTTCCAGACTCCCGGCTTCGGCGACACCATCGACTTCGGGCAGATCAAGGAGCACTACTACGTCGTGCACCGCGATATCAATCCCACCGGGATCGTCCCCACGGGGCCGGACCTGTCGAACTGGCTGACCCCGCACCACCGTGCGGAACTGGGTGGGCGACCCTTCGGCGACGGCACTCCGCCGTCTGCGCCGATCCCCGCCGAGCAGGTCCCCGCGATCGGCTGAGGCTCGCTTATGGTCGGTCCCGATAGCCAAGCGGGGCAACAGTTTCGGTGATTCGTCGAAACGGCTTCGTGTCGGTGCTCAGCGCTAGCGTGCTCGGGTATGGACACCGTGCCCGATGCCTGGTTCGCCGACTTGCTGACACAGCTGTGCGCGAGCGACTTCCGCACCTTCAGCCGGCTCGACGTCGAGCAGGTGTGCGGTACCGCGGGGTGGCTGCTCCAGGGTGACGGCGTGGTGGTCATCCCGGGAACACCGTCCGGTGGCCGCATCGTCGACGAGCGCTGTGCCGACGGCGAGCAGCGCGCACACCTGTCCCTCACCGTCACGACCATCGAGCCCGAACAGTTCCGTCACTACCTGGACCTGACGGTGACGACGTGGGGTGCACCGACCTGGTTTTGCGGCCTGTCGGATCTCGGCGTCGGCTGGGTCGACGGCGACACCCTGCGCACCCTCGCGCTCTCCCACCACGGCACGGTGTCCTTGCGGATCGAGGCCCTCGATGCGGATGCCCAGCGCAGGTGGCGGAATTGGAAAACCCAGTACCACTACCCGGATCTCATCGACGAAGCCGACCGGGTCCCCAACGATGAGCACGATGTCTCGGACACGAGCGCCGACGATTACGAGGTCAGCTTCACCTGGTCGGCCGGTTCGGCCCGACGCGGCAGCGAGATCTGGAGCGTCTACACCCTCGGTCACCTGCGTGGCCTGCTGACCGACCTGCTGGGCAGCGTGCACCTCGCCATGCGAGCGCTCGGCCCCGGCCCCGAGCCGCTCGTCCTGCACTTCTTCGACCGCGACAAGACACCGGATCGCTACGCCCAACTCGAGCTGTCGCCGACCGAGATCCGCCTGCGCGCCTTCACCACCGAGGCCACCCGCCCACACCTGGACCGGCTCGGCTTCGTCGACTGCGGTGACGGCAGCGCCACCCGGATGTGGCCTACCGACCAGGCACGAGCCGCCGCCACCGTCACCGTGGTCTTCCTGTACCGAGTCGGGCTCGGTTCGGAGAATCTGACGATGACCGAGTCGGGGAATCCCCTACCGATCGACCACTTCTCGGTGGATCTCCAGGTCGACCTGGAGGCTGACGGCGGCCTTCCGGCGTCAGCTGTCTTGCCACCGTTCGACCTGCCCATCGGATCGCTCGCCCCGCTGTCCGATACGGCCGATCAGGGCGGTGAGGACGAACAGGGCGATCAGGATCAGCAGATGGGCGACGAAGAGCGCCAGCACGGGGAGCGCGAAGCCCTCGTCGGTGAGAATCCCGCGGTCGCTGACGCAATACAGGGTGAAATTGGTCGACGTTCCTTCGGAGTCGTGGAAGGTGTCCGAGACGACGACCGGCTCGGTGGCCGGCGGTGAGCAGAACAGGGGTGCGGTGAGTTTCGCTTCGCCCGGCCAGATGGCAACAGCGAGGAGAACGGTGAGAAAGGCGGCGGCGCAGGCAAGCGACACCGCGGAAATCAGGACTCGTCGCATTCGCTATACCTGCCGCACTCGAAGGAAGGTGCCGGTCCGATCGAATTCGGCGACCATCTCCGAGCGCGGCGACAAGACATTGGCGACGATGCGGATCTCGCGGCCGAAACGGCTCACCACGATGACGGTCACCTGTCCGTCGGGCAGCGCGCTTCGGGCGAGGGCGGTGTCGACGATGTCTTCGATACGCGACAGACCGGGTACCTCGCTGACGGCGAAATCCTCGCCGTCGAGGTCGTCGGCGGCGGAGACCCGAACCGGACGGGGCGCGCTGAGGGCGCCGAGAGCGAAGGAGTAGTCGTCGAGCTGCCGGGATCGATCAGGTGGCCGAACACGCAGGCGCACGGTGGGTTCCCGAGCGGCCAGTACCTCGTCGCCGGCCAGATACCGGGTTATCTGGGCGGGTTGGTCGTTCAAGGTGAGGCGGAACCGGGTCGAGTTCGGCGGGGTGAGAATGATGACGTTCGCTTCGAGGTCGGTGGCACCGGTTCGCCGGCTCAGCGCCGTGATGGCCTCCTGCGGCAACGAACTCACCAACCCGCCGCCGCGCGCTCGCAGCTGATCCTCGAAATCCGCCCGGTCCACCGCGCCCACGCACCCGCTGCTGCCCAGTACGACCAGGCAAACGAGGACCCGAAACCATCTGCCACCGCGCACATCCCGAATGCTAAGCGTTGCGCCGGGATCGCGCCGGTCGTCAGCCCCCGACTGGTTGCAGAACGCGCAGAATCGGGTCGTAGGCCCAGTTCAGCATGCGCTCGGCGTCCTGTCGCGCGGCGGCGCTGCTGTGGTCGGAGCTGTGCAGGACGACACCGATCAGCGGGATGCCGGCGCGAACCGTCTCGAACATCAGGCAGTGTCCGGCGGCGTCGGTGTTGCCGGTCTTGATGCCGATGGTGCCGGGATATTCGTCGAGCATGCGGTTCGTCGTTTCCCAGTGGTGCTCGCGGTTGGCGGGTCCCGCGGGAACGTGGAAGTCCCGCGCACCGACGATCTCGCGGAACAGCGGCAGGTTCATCGCCCGCACACCCAGTGCCACGAGGTCCGCCGGCGTGGAATAGGTGGAGTGATCGGTGGGATACGGCATACCGGCCGGGTCACTGAAATGTGTTCCGGCCAAACCCATCACCCGCGCGGTGTCGTTCATCCTGGCCAGGAAACCGCCCTGACCGGGACCGAACGACTCGGCGACGGTGTAGGCGGCGTCGCAGCCCGACGGCAGCAGCAGCGCGTAGAGCAGTTGGCGCGCGGTGAGCACCTCGCCGGGAACCAGTCCCGCGGTGCTGCCGTTTTCCCTGGCACAGTAGGCGCCCGCTTCCTGCGGCACCGTCACCGGCCGTTCGAGGTCACCGCTGACGATCACGACCACCGCCGTCATCACCTTCGCGATACTGGCGATCGGGACCGGGGTGTTCGCCTCCCGCGACCACACCACCGTCCCGGTGAGCCCCTCCGCCAACGCCGCGCCCGAGGCCTGGACACCGTCGGGCCCGGCGGCCGGCCACGGCAGCAGACCGTCAGCACTCCCGGAGGGTGCGGCAGCCGCAACGCCGTGACCAGCGGCGACGATCAGAACCCCGACAGTGACGGCGTGCAACACCTTGGCGAATGTCCGCAT
>NZ_JBHWZY010000268.1:0-7936 GCF_042727815.1 Nocardia sp. NPDC060220 | reverse complement strand
GGAATGAGCGGGCACCATTCCTCGAGGTTGGGCAGAAAGTCCTCCCGCAACGTGATCAGCAACTTGAAGTCTTGTGACCGCAACCGGAACCGGCCTGCCTCGGCCTCGTCGTTGTCGATCCGGGCAGCCACATCGTCGGAAATCCGGTTCTCGGCGAGGTCGCCGAGGTCGTGCATGAATTCCCGGACGAGATCTGGAACGCGCTCACCGAGGGTGAAGAGTTCCTCGAACTGGTCGAGAACGATCACCGGCGTGAGCGGATAGTTCTGTGCACTCCAGAGCTCGAAGTCTTTGCGATGCAGATACTCCCAGAGCGATTCATCGTCGCCGGGCAATATCGCATCGGGCGCTTCGGCCCGGATCGAGTCGCGCACCGATCGGTGTAGCTGGCGAGACAGTGCCGTCGCGTTCGGTGTGAGGTCCAAGCGTATGTAGATCGGCAGGAAGTGCTCGTTGCGCAGCGCGGGGAAGAGGCCGGCTCGCAGCAGTGAGGTCTTTCCGAGACCGGACCGGCCGTACAAGATCGTGACCGGGGCATCGCGGACGTGGTTCAGCAAGGACTCCGCTTCACGGTCGCGCCCGAAGAAGAACGCCTGCCCGTTTTCCTCGAAGGACTCCAGGCCCGGCCACGGGTTCTCGCTGTCGAGTTGCCCCGCTCGCGTGACGGCAGTCATGCCGCTGTCCGCCGCATCGCGCGGATTTCGTCCTTCAGCACGGCGATGAGCCCCGCATCCGGCTCACCGCCGGGTGCCCTGCCGAAGTGCAAGCGCCCGAAGCTGTCCGGCATCTGCCGGTAACGGCTCGGGTTGAGATCGTAGTTGTCGTCGATAACCACGGGCACGATGAAACGGCGGCTCGGGATGGAGCGTGCGCGATCTGCCGCCTCGTACCATTCTTTGAAAACGTAACCTTCCTCCGCGTGCTCGGTGTTCGCGGAGATGATCGGGACGAACAGGCGGACGGTTCGGCGGATGCTGCACAGAATCTCGTGTTCCCACGCATCTCCTGGGCTGAGCCGCCGCTCGTCGAGCCACACGTCACCCCCGAGACTCGTGATGGCGTCACAGACCCGCTTGGCCGCGTCGGCGTCCTCCCGCATATAGCTGATGAAGATCGTCGGAGCGTCCGGAAGCGGACGAACGGCGTCGCCAACCGCGTCATGGCGCCTCGGAGTGGTCTGCTGCACCCAGCGCGCGCGTAACTCCGCGACAAAGGTCGCCGGGTCGATGTCCAGTTGCTGGACCAGCGTCTTGCGGCAGTACGTCGCGAAAAAACTCGACAGGGAAGGTTCTCGTGACGCCGAGCAGCCGGCGAGAAAGAAGGGAATGCGTTCCAGCGACAGCCGGGTATTGCTGGACATCCGCAGGAGGAACCGTCCGAGCCAGTCGGGGATCTCGCAGCCGATGAAGAGTAGGGGCTGTTCCTTCAGTTGGTAACCGACCCAGTCGGGAAGGCTCGCCTTTTCGCTGAGTAATGCGTGCAGCCACTCCAGCCGGTCCTCCTCATGGATCGCATATTGAGGAGTGGAGACCGCTTGACCGTACAAATTCAGAACGACGGTATCGGCGGCCGTGGCCGGTTGGGCATTTCGCGACTGTTCACTGGTGGATTGATTGGGAGAGAACGAAATCTCCCGTGCGCCTTGCCTTCCCTGGAAACGGACCTCGTTCACGGCCTTCGCGAGCACTCGGTCGGGCGTCGTGCTCACGAACAAGCGCAGGTCATCGATCGCGGCGAGGTTTCGAAGTGCTTCGCCGGGCTCTGGATCGACCTCCACGATGATGTCGTTGATGACGCGATACAACCGCTCTATCTCGTCTTGGCCGCGCTCGCGCAGGAACGCCGCCACCGCCGCATCCATGGTGGTCGGTCCGGGCGGCACGGAGAGGTTCCAGCGTTCGGCAAGGCGCTGGCCGATGAGTGTGGTGAATGTCTGATCAGCGTCGCCGATATCGACCCTGGTCACGTCGGGCCCCACAACCGGCACCAGAACCCGCTGCCGGATATGCGCGAGAAGATCGTCCCAGAAATCGTCGTTCATGCCCAAACACTCGATCCGGATTGCGCCACAAAACGCCCGGCCACGCCGGGTGGCGCAGCACCAGCGTGGAATGTCCCGAGAACGTGTTCAGTACCGAATCAACAGTAGGCTCCGACGTAATCGCGTCGTAGAGTAGTCAGCTACTCGAACTTCGCCGAGCATCAGGTCACCGGGCTGGCAGCCGCAGTGCGCTGTCGTGCCCTCGGCAGGACACGCAAAACACAGGCAACCGGAAAACGCCTGGTCATAGTTGGTCATTATCTGATCTGAGTCTATCGCCCTGGTGTGGCAGGTCGCCTGCTGCTCCAACTTTTGGACGTATCCTGGGCGGCGTACATCCGAGATGAAACGGACGTGACGACATCAGAGCTTGATCGGCGGGGTCCAGTCCGTGCTCGCTCAGCTTCGGCCTCGGCTTCCTGCCTGGCCTTCACATCTCGTGTCCGTGGCGGCGTGCGCACCGAGATATTCGGTCTGAGCTGCCGGTGCTTCGGCGTCGATAAACCGAGTGCCGTTGGGGGAGGCGAGAACGCGCGGTCCCATCCATCGGCTTGCGCGAGGGAAAACCAGTTCGCCGATCTCCCCGGCCCCACCGAGGTCGCGTACCGGAGCTGCCCGAGCGGGTGACGGGGGACTCCGGCACAGTGTTGCCATGGGTTCGTCGGTCGCTGATTCTCTCACTGTCGCCACATTCAACGTGAACGGAATCCGCGCGGCACGTCGCCGTGGATTCGACCAGTGGTTGCGGGCGCGGTCGGTCGACGTGGTCGCGTTGCAGGAGTTGCGTTGTCCCGCATCTGATGTGGGCACCTTCCCGGGCTATTCGGCGGCGGTGGACGTTGGTTCCGTAGCCGGTCGTAACGGTGTGGCCGTACTGACGAGGGTTTGCGCCGCTGCCGTGCGGACGTGGGTGACCCACCCACCCAGGGCCCGCGGACTCGGTGAGTTCGCCGCACAGGGACGCTATATCGAGGTCGACCTGGCCGACCGGCCGGTGACGGTGGCCTGTCTGTATCTCCCCAAAGGTGGTCTGCCCTCGCATCTCCAGCGCCCGGGATCTCTGCGCGAACAGCCCGACGGTGGGGTCAAGTACGAACGCAAGCAGAGGTTCCTCGCGGCGTTCGCCCGCGAAGTGCACCGGAACCGGCTCGCGGCGCTGAGCGCGGGACGCGAGTTCGTCCTCACCGGGGATCTGAACATCGCGCACACCCGGCACGATGTGACCAACTGGCGTGCCGCCCGCACGATGGACGGATTCCTGCCTGCCGACCGCGAGTGGTTCAGTTCGATTCTCGGCACGCGCCGGCTCATCGACGTGGTGCGACAGGTGCACGGCGATCGCCCGGGTCCACTCACCTGGTGGAGTTGGGCGGGTCGATCGTTCGCCAAGGATGTGGGTTGGCGGGTGGACCACCAACTCGCGACACCCGGTCTCGCCCGCCTCGCCACGTCTGTCGTCGTCGACAAGGAACCGTCACCCGCCGAGCGCCTCTCCGATCACGCCCCACTCGTGGTGACCTACTCGGCAATGCCTGACTGAAGGAAAAGTAGTATGGGGCAGTTGATTTATGGCCGGACCAGGAGCGATGTCAAGCGTTGGCCTTCTGACCCTGCGGCTCAAGTGGCTCTGGGGCTCTACCTGGATCAATTGCCACCGGTGTCGATGTCGATGTCGGCATCCAATCTCTTCAATGGGGACGGTCTGAACCTTTCCCGCTCTGATGTATCGGGTTTGTTCTTGGAGGGCGCGTCCTTGAATGGGGCCGATCTGACTTCGGCATGTGTATCCGATGTGGATCTGTATACAGCGTGGATGATTTCGGCCGATTTGCGTAATGCTGATTTCAGTCGTAGCGATCTCCGCAAGGTCGAAGGTCGTGGCTGTTCGGCATCTGGTGGTATTTTCTGTGATGCCCGTCTTCAGAGCGCGGTCTTCGAGGATTCGGACTTCCGGCGTGCAAATCTGGTTGGTGCTGACTTGCGGAGCGCAAGCTTTGCGGATGCCGATCTCGGATCCGCCGATCTGCGAGGCTGCGAGTTTTCTTCGACAGACTTTTCGGACGCACGAATGGGCGGATGTTCGGTGGCAGGCGCTTCGGGGTCCATAATTGGTCCAGTGGATGTCGGAGTGAAATCGGCTATGGTTCTCGCTGGTCTCGAGCTCAAGAAATGGTTCAGCGAAAATGGAGCTGTGGATGTCACCATTCGATCGTGACCCGGCTGCCATTGACTCCCAAGCCTGGTCGGATCGACATCGATCGTGGCATGTATCGGGGCTGTGACCGGCAGCGCGCAGAGAATCCTCCGTGAGTTCATTCGTCGGCCGCGCGGCGGTGGATTCGGTGCGGGCTGTCTCGGCGGATCGTTCCGGTTTGCGGTGCATGCGGGTCTTTTCGGCATCTTTACGGGTAGGTGCGCCGGGAAGTCTGGTCGGCAATCCGGCTCGAAGTTCGTCGAGTCGGATTCGATCGGCGACGGGTGCTCCATCTTGCGACCACAGCTCATCGCTTTCCCCATCACCGGGACGGTTGCTGTACTCGTTCCGCAGGTGCAGCGTCGATGACGCCCGTGACGGGGCGGGGGGTCGGAACCGGTGGCGGCCAGCTGGCCAAGTCCGTGGAACCGGCCGCTGCGCGCCGCGAAGGACATGGTGCCGGGACTAACCGGTGCCGGTGAGAGGCCCGGTCGCCGATATCCCGTGTACCGATGCGTGCATTCCCATGTTCGCTGTGCCCTGCCACTCCAGAGGGACGAACGCGCCTGACCTGGACTTTCGTGTGCGACCTTTGTCGGAATCGCGAGGAAACGGCCGTTGACCTGCGAAATTAGTGTCGCAGGTTTGTGCCCTCGGCAGGATTCGAACCTGCGACCTACCCTTTAGGAGAGGGTTGCTCTATCCCCTGAGCTACGAAGGCGTGGCCAGGCTGGGCTGGCCGAGCTGAGTATAGCGTGGGGCCGGGGTCGGTGGCAGAGGCCCGTTGGGCGGGGTCAGAAGCCGCCGAAATCGCCGCCGCCGCCGCTGTCGAAACCGCCGCCGGTGTCATAACCCCCGCTGTTGCCGAAGTCGCCGCCGGTGTCGCCGGGGTCGAATCCGCCCTGGTCGGTGCCGGGATCGGCGGCCGCTTCGCCGGTGCCGTCCTCGAAGGCTTGCGCGTTGTAGCCGACCCCGCCCATTTCGGCGAACAGCGTGGTGAACAACAGTGCCGAGCCCGCGCCCCAGGCGCCGGCGATCAGCGCGGGCTTCCACCACGGTTCGGAATACCACCCGGCGGGGACGGGGCGACCCGCCACGCGGCCGCCGGGGAAATAGTTCGGTGTGCCCGCGGAGGGGGCGGGGGAGGCGGTGATCGAGCGGCCGTTGTGGGCGATGGTGCGCTGCTCGTCGACCTGGCCGGCGATGTCCTGGCCCTCGATGGCCGGGATCGCAGGGCCGGGGTCCATATCCATCGCGGTGCGGGCGGCGCGAATGTAATAGAGGCCCTCCAGCGCGGACTGCTTGGCCAGGCGGGCTTGGGCGGGGGAGCCGGCGCGGTCGATCTGGCCGCCCGCGGCGTTGTACCGTTCGGACGCGTCGGCCAGGGCCTGTCGTGCGGCTTCGTTGCGCGGAGTCAGCTGGTAGACCTGTCCGCCGAGCCGCTCGATGGTCACCCGCGCGTCGGCCTGTGCTTCCTCGAGCTCGCGCGCGTTGCGCTTGTTCTGTTCGGCACGCAGGTACAGCAGAGCGCCGACGCACACGATCACGATCACGATCAACCACCACAGCATCGCGCGCCTCATTTCGTCGAGGTGTCGAGATGCCGTCCAGTTTACTGATCGGTTGCCCGAACGCGCTGACCCCTATTGATCAGCGCGTTGCCTATTAGCTACCGGCGAGGTGGCGGGCGATGACCAGGCGCTGGATCTGGTTGGTTCCCTCGAAGATCTGCATGACCTTCGCTTCGCGCATGTAGCGCTCGACGGGGAAGTCCTGGGTGTAGCCGTAGCCGCCGAAGACCTGGACCGCGTCGGTGGTCACCTTCATGGCCGCGTCGGTGGCGGCCAGTTTGGCGACCGAAGCCTGGCGCGAATACGGCAGGCCCGCATCGCGGCGGCGGGCGGCGTCGAGGTAGGTGGCGCGGGCGGTGTCGACGGCGGCGGCCATGTCGGCGAGGACGAACCCGAGGCCCTGGTGGTCGATAATCTTGCGGCCGAAGGCTTCTCGTTCCTTGGCGTAGGCGACGGCCTCGTCGAGCGCGCGCTGGGCGACACCGGTGGCGACGGCGGCGATGCCGAGGCGGCCCGCGTCGAGCGCGCTGAACGCGATCGAAAGTCCCTGTCCCTCTTCGCCGATGCGACGTTCGGCGGGCAGGAACGCGTCGTCGTAGGCGGCGGTGGTGGTGGGGATGGCGCGCAGGCCCATCTTCTCCTCGGGCTTGCCGAAGCTCAGGCCCTCGGTGCCCGCGGGGACGAGGAAGCAGGAGATGCCGCGCGACCCCTCGCCGGTGCGGGCGAACAGGGTGTAGAAGTCGGCGCGGCCGCCGTTGGTGATCCAGGCCTTGGTGCCGTTGAGGTTGTAGCCGCCGTCGACGGGGGTGGCCCGGCACCGCAGGGCGGCCGCGTCGGAACCGGCGTGTGCTTCGGAAAGGCTGTAGGCGCCGATGGTTTCGCCCGAGAGCATGCCGTCGAGCCACTGTTGCTTCTGCTCGTCGGTGCCGTAGGTGAACAGCGGGTGGCAGGACAGGCCGTGCACGCTCACCGCCACGGCGACGGCGGCCCAGCGGCTCGCGATTTCCTCCAGCACCTGGAGGTACACCTCGTACGGCTGCGCGCCGCCGCCGAATTCCTCCGGATACGGCAGGCTGAGCAGCCCGGCCGCGCCGAGCGCCGGGAACACGCCGTCCGGGAAGACTCCGGTCTTCTCGCTCTCGGTGACACGCGGCTCGAGCACCTTGTCGGCGATGTCGCGGGTCAGATCGATCAGCTCACGTGCCTCGGCGGTGGGCAACATCCGGTCTACAGCCATGTCATGACAGTACGCCGAGCACTGAATTGCGTGCAATGTGACATGTAATTTTGTAGCCCTATACTGGAGTGATGCCTGCGCTCCCACCGAACAAGCATCAGGAGAAGAGTCTGCGGACCCGGACGCTGCTGCTTGATGCCGCCATCGAGAGCCTGGCCGAGGTCGGCTATGCGGGTGCCTCCATCGCCGATATCACGGCCAGGGCGGGGGTGACGCGTGGCGCGCAGCTGCATCAGTTCCACACGCGCGGTGAACTTCTAGCTCAGGCGATCGGCCATCTCACCGATCGTCAGCGAGAAGCCATGCTGCGTAAGGCGAAAGCGGTGCCGGACGGTAGGTCGGCGGGCGCTGTACTGGTCGAGTTGGTCACCGCTACCTTCGCGGGCAAGCTCGGTCGTGCCGCGGTGGAGCTGTATGTGGGAATCGCCAACGACACGGCGCTACGCCGTGAAATGTTGCGGGTGCAGCACGAACTCACCGTCGAGCTGCTCGACCGCTGTGCCGGGCTGATCGACCCCGCCATCACCGGTGAGCGCTTGGAGAGCACCTTCTGGCTCACCATAAACCTGGTCCGTGGCGCCACTCTCGACGAGATGGTCGGCCGTGACCGCGTTCGTCGCAAAAAGGTGTTGGCCGACTGGACCGCGCTCGCCGAGATCGCGTTGCGCTGAGCGGATTCCGGCCCTCGGTCCGGCGCTCGCCTCGGCACTCGGCATGTCGGCCTGACCAACGTCCGGAGCGGCGGCTACGGGGGAACCGGCATCGGCGATCTATTATCTGCGCATGAATGCAGATCCCCGCTCGCCTCTGGCCGAGGATCAGGTGGGGTTGGTGGTCGAGGTGTTCCGAATGCTGGCCGATCCGACGAGGGTTCAAGTCCTCTGGGCGCTGGC
>NZ_JBHWZY010000267.1:0-7964 GCF_042727815.1 Nocardia sp. NPDC060220 | reverse complement strand
GCTCTACGGACCCGAGATCGGCCACGCGCACACCCTCGCCCGCCGCGACACCGAGCAGTGGATCTTCAAGGGCGGCACCGGAACCTACATTCGAGCCGTCACTTTGCGCGCGTGTGTGGAGAACGCGCGCCGTGAACAACGCCCCCTGCGCATGCAGATCGAGATCCTCGATCCGTCGAACGAGGCGCTGTGCAAGACCTACGCGCAGTTCCGGTCCTCGCTCACCCCGGAAGCCGACCGCACCGGCGAGCAGTGGACCACTGAGCGCACTCGCAAGGAGGCCTACGCGACGGTGCTCGCGGCGTGCTGGTACCGCCAACGGTTCACCTTCCTCACCATCGACGTCGGGTTGTCCGCGGTGATGACGACCTTCCGTTGGGACCTCTCGTCGAGTTGCGTCATCGTCACGCAGGACAACCCGAACACCCCGGCGCTCATGTTCGAACGCGACCGGCCCTACTACCGTGACTTCAGCCGCGAACTGGTCGCCAGTTTCAAACAGACCCGCCAGGTTCCGTTGTATCGGTGCGAGGACCTGCCGTTGGCGGACGAACCCTCCGTCGACCAGACCAGGCGACTCTTCGACGCGCTGGGATTGGGTCTGCCGACCTCGTTCACCGACCGCGACGTCGCCGACATCGTGCGCCGTGCGCTCCAGCCGAGAAACCCGTACTGATGCCCGCCTACACCCGGCTCCGTTCGCTGCTCACCGCTGCGGGCGCGACCGCCGAGGTGCGTGCCTGGGTGCACGATTATCTGGCCGACGTGGCAGCAGGCGTGGTCGAGGTCGTTGCGGTCCGACATCCGTTGGGGTTCACCTGTTTTCCGGTGTGGCGACAGGAGGCCCGCGGCATCTGCCTGCATGTTTGGAGTACCGACCGGCCCGCCGCGCCGACGACATCGATGGTGCACGCCCATAGCTGGAATCTGGTCAGTCATGTCCTGTACGGCACGGTCGTCAACGAGATCATCGATGTCTCGGCCGATTCGGACGCGGGCACACATCGGGTTTTCGAGGTTCGTAGCGACACCGACGGCGATACCGTCCACGCCACCCGCCGCTCGGTCCGATACCGCAGCCGATCGCGCGAGGTGTTCCGCGACGGCGACGTGTACACGTTGCCGCACAGCGAGTTCCACGTCACCGACGTGTTGAGCGCCGCCGCCACCATCGTGTTGGGCGAACACATCCCCGGCGAGCTCGACCTGTCGCTGGGCGATCCCGGCACCACCGATCATCGTGTCGAACGCACACCGCACAGTTCCCAGCGAACGCGGGAACTGGCCGAAGCCGTCCTGGCGCGCCTGCGAACGGATTGCCCCGCGAATGGCCTGGAGGAACGGTGCGACACAGCGAATTCATAGATCTCACACTCGAACGCGACGTCATCGAGCGCGCCGCCGCGACCGCACGTGACACCGCGATCCGCGCCGGGCAGCTCATCCACTCACGTCTGACTCAGCCGCTCGGTATCCGGGTCAAGGACGCGGGCGGCGACCTGGTCAGCGATCTGGACCTCGGCGCCGAGGAGATCATTCTTCGCGATCTGCGCCGAGCGTTCCCCCACCACCGCGTCATCGCCGAAGAATCCGGCGAACTCCGCGGCGAGCCGGAATGGTGCTGGTTCGTCGACCCGCTCGACGGCACCAACAATCTCGCGGTCGGTCTGCCGGTGTTCAGCATCGGTATCGCGTTGTGCCACTTCGGGACCCCGGTTCTGGGTGTCGTGCACGAACCGATGACCGGCAACACCTGGTCGGCCATTCGGGGACGAGGCGCGGCAGGGCCGCACGGTGCGCTGCGACGCCAGGTGACGCCGCGACCGCCCGGCGATCCAGTCCTGGCGTGGTTGCAGGGGTATCCGGTCGGCCGTACCGACACCACCGCCATCGCCCTTCGACTCGCGCTGGAAACCCATTCCCGACGTCTCATCCAGCTGTGGTCACCCCTGCTGTGCTGGATCATGCTGAGCCGTGGGCTGATACACGGATTCGTCGGCTACCGCGCCGGGTTGATCGACTTCCCCGCAGGTAGCGTGATCGCTCGTGAATGCGGCATCGAGATCACCGACTTCGACCGAACTCCGCTGCCCGAATCCATCGATGATCCGTCGAGCGAAGTGAGCTTCCTCGCCGGTGGGCCGGTCGCTGTCGACGAGCTGGCACAGCTCGTGAAGTCCGTCGTGCGCAAACCGGAGCCTCCCGCTAGCCTGTAGCGCATCGCACCGGACGAATGACCGGCGATGTCGGCGAAAAGGGGTGGCCGCCATGAGTTTTCCCGCACGCATCGTCGCTGCTGCGGTGTGGATCAAGAGCAATTTCGAAAGCGCGATCGCCATTGTTCTTGCTGTCACGCTGAGCGTGCTCGGGCTGGTCGACCCCACCAGGCAAGAGCTGCTGACCAAGGTCATCCCACTCACTCTCGGGGTGATCGCCTTCGCCGTTCTGCGTGACCGATGGCGACAGGAGGCGATGAACGCACAGGTACGACAGTCCCTCACCGATATCGCGCACACGCTGGACGAGCTGAACGACCGGCGCGACCGGGCCTCGGCGATCGACGAACTGCTCACCAGCACCCAGCGCACGCTCGACAGCTTGTCGGCTGTCCGATTCGCCAAGGGCGACGAGGTATCGGAAGTGCTCGCCGAGGCACGGACCGAAACCGATCGCTGGATCTTCAAAGGCGGTACCGGGGCTCACACCCGCGTTGTCACGCTGCCCGATTGCTTGCACCGAGCTCATCGCAATCGCCGAGAGCTGCTGGTCCGCCTGGAAATTCTCGATCCGACCGATCGCGACCTCTGTTCGCGTTACGCCGCGCTCTACCGCTCGCTGGCCGAAGGCGCCGACGACGACGCGCGCACCTGGACGGCCAAGGGCACTCAGATCGAGGTGTACGCCACCATCGCCGCGGCATGCTGGCACAAACAACGACTGCCGCAGCTCCTCGACATCCAGATCGGCCTGACGTCGTCGGTGTCGCTGTTCCGGTGGGACCTGTCCACCCGCTTTCTGATCGTCACCCAGCGCGGACCGCGGTTCCCCGCCATGATCATCGAGCGCGACCGCCCCTACTACGACTCCTGGAACATCGAACTCAGGACCAGCTTCGCCGAATCCCGGCCGGTCGCGATCGACCGCGCGACGTCCGTACGGCTCGACGACGAGCCGACTGTCGAACAGGTACGCGACCTGTTCGACACCCTGGGCATGGGCCTGCCCGGCGATTTCGACGATGCCGACGTCACCGACATCATCACGAAAGCACTCCAGGACCACGATCGAGCGGTCCGGGGCGCCGGCGACACGGCAGCGTAGGGCTCGCCCCGCGGTATGGGTGCGAGACGACAGCCGCGATGCGAGTTCGATTGCGCCGGTGGCAAGCTGGCGAGGTGGAGCAGCCGAACATCCCGCAGGGACAACAGACCGGGCAGCCGGCGCGACCGAGTGATCAGTGGCGACCGCCCCGCGGTCGTCGCACACGGCCGGGCTATCGGGAGCAACAGGCGCGCACTGCGCGCTTGTTCGGCGGCAAACGTAAGTGGGTTCTGCTCGGGCTGGTCGCGCTCGTGCCGATCAGCGCGGTCGGGTTGATGGCCTGGGGTCTGCTCTCGCCGCGATCGGACACGGAGCGAACCGGCGATTGCGGGTACTACACCGATCCGACGCGCGGTGGCTGGGACTTTCATCGACGGGCATGCGCCGACCCCGACGCGGCGTTGATCATCACCAGCGCGTGGAGTACGCAGAAATGCGCGACCAGTGACATGGACTTCTCGCGGAGTCGCCGGAAGTACACCAGCAGCCCCATGAAGTACCTGTGCACTCACCTCAACGCGAAAGTCGGTGAGTGTGTCAACGACCCGGGCAACGTCAAGCTCCATCTCGACCGTCTACGCAAGGTCCCCTGTGGCACAGGGGCATTCGAGGTCGATACTCGCGTCGAAGCCGAGGACCGGACCATCTGCGACGCGACGCGGAAGCGGTTTCGCGAGACGAAAGCGGTGATCCACACCTCACCGGCGGTCTCGTTCTGCCTGCACAAGATCTGACCGGGCCCGCGTACGACAACAGCCGCACGTTCACTCGGAACGTGCGGCTGCGGGAACGGGATTCACGCCGAAACGGTGATTTCCCATTCGTGGATCGTCAGATCCGAGGCGCCGGTGGTGTGCAGCGGGTCGGAGTGGGCGATTGTTGTTGCGGCGGTGAGGCTTTCGGCCAGGATGACATAGGCGCCGCCGGTGCCGTCGGTGAAGCCACCGCTTTCCTGGAGTCGGCCCTCAGCGAGCAGTTCCCGCAGGAAGGTGCGGTGCGGTTCGATCACCGAGGCGTCGAACGCCGGGGTGCGTTCGGCCATCACGAGGTACTTGCGCGCCACGCCTCAGGACTCCGACTCGCCACGCGCGGCCTTCGTGGCGGCCGTTGCGGCCGCGGCGGCGCGGACCTGCGGCGCCACCTGCACGACCTGGCCGAGCACGCCGTTCACGAACGACGGGGAGTCGTCGGTGGACAGTTCCTTGGCCAGCTCGACAGCCTCGTCGACCGCGACGACCGGGGGCACGTCGGTGGCGTGGAACAGCTCCCACACCGCGATCCGCAGAATGGCCCGGTCGACCGCGGGCAGCCGCTGCAGAGTCCAGTCCTGGAGGTAGCCCTCGATGGTGCCGTCGACCCGGTCGAGATCGTCGGCGACGCCCTCGACGAGGGTGGTGGTGTAGGCGTGCACGGGGGCCACGCTCTGGTCGCGGGTCGCCAGCTCAGCGCGATCCGAGAGCAGCACGGAGACGTCGACATCGCGCGCCTCCGCTTCGAACAGCAGGTCCACGGCCCGGCGGCGCGCCTTGTGGCGCGCGCCGAGCTTCTTGAACGAGCCCTTCTTGTCTGCCGGGGAGTCGGTCACGATCAGCCGTTGACGCGGCCGAGGTAGCTGCCGTCGCGCGAGTCGATTTTCAGCTTGTCACCGGTGTTGATGAACAGCGGAACGGCCACCTCGGCGCCGGTTTCCAGGGTGGCGGGCTTGGTGCCGCCGGTGGAGCGGTCGCCCTGCAGGCCGATATCGGTGTGCTGCACGACCAGCTCGATGGTGACGGGGAGCTCCACGAACAGCGGCGCCTCCTCGTGCACGGCGACCTGCACGCCCATGTTCTCCAGCAGGAAGCGGGCACCGTCACCGATGGTGGCCTCCGGGATGGAGATCTGGTCGTAGGTGTCACCGTCCATGAAGATGTAGTCGGTGCCGTCGTGGTACAGGTAGGTCATGTCGCGACGGTCGACGGTCGCGGTCTCGACCTTGACACCCGCGTTGAAGGTCTTGTCGACGACCTTGCCGGACACGACGTTCTTCAGCTTGGTCCGCACGAACGCGGGGCCTTTGCCCGGCTTCACGTGCTGGAATTCGATGATCTGCTGAAGCTGACCGTCGATCTTCAGCACAAGGCCGTTCTTGAAGTCGCTGGTGTCCGCCACTGTCCTCGGATCTCCTCGTTCGTATTACTGCGTACTGGGGGTTACTGCGTTCTGCGCGCCGACGTCAGTCGACGACGATCAAGTCCTTGCTGGTGCGGGTGAGCAGTTCCGGGCCCGCTTCGCGTACCACGAGCGTGTCCTCGATCCGGACCCCGCCGCGGCCGGGAAGGTATACACCAGGTTCGACGGTCACCGCCACACCAGCCAGAAGTGTACCGGTACTCGTTTTCGCCACTCCGGGTGCTTCATGGATCTGCAGCCCGACGCCGTGTCCGAGACCGTGCACGAACTGCGGGCCGTACCCCGCTTCTTCGATGATCATCCGGGCCGCCGCGTCGACCTCGCTGGTCTGCGCGCCGGGTTCGAGCGCCTCGGTGCCCGCGCGTTGCGAGCGGGCGACCAGTTCGTAGATCTCCCGCTGCCAGTCGGCGGGGGTCCCCAGGACCAGGGTGCGGGTCATGTCGGAGTGGTAGCCGTTGACCACCGCGCCGAAATCGAACTTCACGAAGTCACCGGTGGCCAGGACGGCGCCGGTCGGCCGGTGGTGCGGGATGGCCGAATGGGCGCCCGCGGCGACGATCGTCTCGAACGAGATCGCATCGGCACCGTGCTCGAACATCGCCCATTCGAGGTCGCGGGCGACCTGTCTCTCGGTGCGGCCCGGACGCAGCAGGCCCCGCTCGAGCAGGGTGGCCAGCGCCTTGTCGGCGGCCGTGCACGCCGCGCCGAGCTGGTCGACCTCGTAGGGATCCTTGACCATGCGCAGCTGTTCGACCAGACCCGAGGTGGGGACGAGTTGCAGCCCGGTGCGCAGCTCCTGGAACGCGGTGTGCTGATCGACGGTCACCACGTGGCTCTCGAAGCCGACGCGACCGAGCTGCCATTCCCCGGTCAGCTCGAGAACGCGGCGCGCGGTGGCCCGGCAGATCTCGGCCTGCAGATCGGGGACCTGTTCGGCGACCTGAGCGGAGTACCGGCCGTCGGTACCGATGACAGTGCGGTCCTCGGCTCCGCGCATATCCCACGAATGCACCAGCACAACGGCATTGGATCCGGTGAAGCCGGTCAGGTAGCGGATGTTGACCAGATCGGTCACCAGCAACGCGTCGACACCGTTTTCCACCAGCAGGCTCCGCAGGGCACCGCGCCGGGCCGCGTAATCGGGAGCCGTGTAGTCAGCACACATGGGTCAACGCTACCGCCCGACGGGCGACACGTCGGCACGCGATACCCAGGATTTCGTGTCGGTGGGCGAGGTGGATACGGCGTTGTCCACATGCGCGGACGTTATCCACATTCTCGGGTACGGCCCACTTTCGGTGGTCGCGGCCCAGCACGATCGATCCCATGACCACTGCCGCGTTCTGTTGCCTCATCGCCTGGTGCCTGCTGCTGGGCGTCATCGACATCCATGCCCGTCGCCTTCCCAACGCGCTGACCGGCGTGGGTGCGGCCGCGGTGTTCCTGTTCGCGTTCTCGACAGAGGAATTGGAGACCGCGGTGATCGGGGCCGCGCTGTTGACGATGCCGTATCTGATCGCCCACCTGCTCTCCCCGGCCGCGCTCGGCGCGGGTGATGTGAAGCTCGCGGTGTCGCTCGGAGCTGCCACGGCGATCGCCGGTCCGCCGGCCTGGGTGTGGGCCGCGGTGGCCGCCCCGCTGCTCACCGCCGCGGCCGCGGTCGTGCTGCTCGGCGGTGATCGGCTGCGTGCGGTGGTGGGCCGTGGCTCGCGGCAGGTGCGCGCGGTACCGGCACGGCGGCTGGTGCCACACGGCCCCGCGATGTGCCTGGCCACCGTCACCGCGATGGCACTGGCATGACCGGCGGCGCGACGCGCCGAGACGAACCCGGTGATGCGATGTTGCCGGCGGTCCGGAACAGGCCGGTTCGGCCGGATCAGGGCGGCGGCCGCCACCGCGCGGCCCGCCTCGGCGCCGACGTGCCGCCCGTCACGTCGGCCCGCATTCCCGACTACACGTGTCGACATGGGAAGATAGTCGGCGTGTTGCGCTGGATAACTGCCGGAGAATCCCATGGTCCCGCTCTCGTCGCCCTCCTGGAAGGGATGGTCGCCGGAGTCGAGGTGACATCGGACGATGTCTCCGCACAGCTCGCCCGCCGCCGGCTCGGTTATGGGCGCGGCGCCCGGATGAAGTTCGAGGCCGACAAGGTCACCCTGGTCGGTGGCGTACGCCACGGCCGCACCATGGGTGGCCCGGTCGCCATCGAGATCGCCAACTCCGAGTGGCCCAAGTGGACCGAAGTGATGTCGGCCGATCCGATCGACGAGACCGAGCTCGCGGGAATGGCGCGTAACGCGCCGCTCACCCGCCCGCGCCCCGGTCACGCCGATTACTCCGGGATGCTCAAGTACGGCTTCGACGATGCCCGTCCGGTGCTCGAACGGGCCAGCGCCCGGGAGACCGCGGCCCGGGTCGCAGCAGGCACACTCGCGCGCAACTTCCTGCGTCAGGCCTTCGGTGTCGAGGTC